>CAMGRB010000001.1 GCA_946061315.1 uncultured Clostridia bacterium
AAAGGACGGTCTTATATCATTATGCGCCCGGAAGTGCAAGATTGAAATGGTCGAGCGCAATACCCGTATCGGACCCTTCAATGAGATAGTTCATCTGCACTATCATGGATTGATAAGCGCTGTAGAAAAGCCTCTTTGCGCTATCTTTCGTATATTGAGCCTCGTCCTCCGAGGTTTCGGGATATCTTATCGCCTTTACTGTAACCGCTTCGTCAAAGGACTCCTCATACGTACCCGTCGCTTTTAATCCGTCAACCGACGCCTCTATACCGAACTGCCCCATGTAATAATCGTACAGATAAACGTTGTACGACGAGTTTACCTTGTTAAAGCTCATACAAAGTGTAAATCTGACAACTCCGCCCGATATGATGTCGTGCTCTATATCCATCACGTTGTTTTCGGAATCGTAAATAAAGCGTGTTTCCGTGCCGTAGCTCGTTTCGGTTTCCGCCACGTTAAGAGTTATCGCATAGTTTACGCCGTCACCCTCGGTTGCGTTTGTAAGCACGTAAATTTTGAGAATATCAAACACGTTCTCGTCTATTTTGTCGTTATAGAGCTGAATTACGCTCTTATTGTACGTCTTTGAAAGACCGCCTATTACCTCCGCTTTTATCGCAAAATTCATATTCTGACCGTACGTCGCCGTCATTGTATTTATACCGACAAGCTCACCCTTGGAATTTACAAGCGGTCCTCCGCTGTTGCCCGAGGAGATCGGGGCGGTCATCTGAATATATCTCATTCCCGATATAAGTCTGTCGGGATTTGCGACAATGCCCGACGAAAACGAGTCGACAAGCCCGAGAGAACTTCCGAGTGCATATACCGTATCTCCCGTTTTTACCCCTTCCGTTGATATTTTTATGAAGGGAGTGTCGCTTAAATTGATTTTAAGCATCGCTATGTCCTGCTCGGAATCATACGATATTACGCTCGATACCACGTATTTTTCTCCCGAAAGAAGCGTTACTTCAAGAGCGTATGCCGATTTGATGACGTGATAATTCGTTATTATTTCTCCGTCGGAGGATATAAAGAAACCCGAGCCCATTGAAAATCCGCGGCCCTGTTTGGTGTAAGCCGTTATATGAACCGTTGCATCCTTGATAAGATTATACACGTCCTCGGCGGTATTTTCCGTTTCCGTCTTTACGTACTCGCTCCTGTATGATGAGCCGCATATCGTACATTTATACGTAACGTAGCCGTTCTCGCTCTCCGACGGCTCAACCGTAGAATAAACGACGTACGAATGTTCGGTAACGCTGATTTGCCCGGACACCAGCTCCTTGCCGCACATTACGCAGGTTTTCATACGCTTGCCGGGCTCAAGGCAGGTAGGCGCCTTTGTCGTTATCCAATCACCCGCCACGTGATCAAGCGGAGTAACAAAACCGTCCCTATATGTGTCTGCGCATCTTTGGCAGGTATATAACGTATAGCCCTGTTCTTCGCACGTCGGAGCAACCACTTTGTAGCCGTAGGCGTGGTCAAGGGCGTCTTTGAAATTTTCTTTTTTTGTATCCCCGCATACGTTGCAGGTGTAAAGGTCGTAGCCCTGCTCCGTACAGGTTGCCGATACGGTCTTTTTGGCATAGTCGTGTCCCTTGCTGTCGACAAAATCGTATTTTTCGCTTTTTTGGCATACGGTACAGACTTTTTCGGTATATCCTTGCTCGGTACACGTCGGATCGTACGTCTTTTCAACGTAGTTGTGAGTGTGCGCATTCTCCAGGCCCATGCAGGAAACGGCAAACGTGCAAGCGAGTACGGTAAATAACGCCATCAACCATTTTTTCATTTGCTTTTCTCCGTATCTTTACAGATAAATTCTTCATTATTATTTTATCACGGCGATATTGATTTGTCAATAAGTTGCCGTTCATAAAAGAAATATCCGCCCTTACAACAAAGGCGGATATTTGTATTTTAGTAATGACGTTTATTTGTTTTTGTTCGTTATATACTCGTCTATTGCGGCGGCGGCAGTCTTGCCTGCGCCCATTGCGAGTATTACGGTTGCGGCACCGGTTACGGCGTCGCCTCCCGCATAAACGCCCTCACGGGTGGTCAGTCCGTTCTCGTCGGCGATTATTCCGCCCCACTTCTGCGTTTCAAGTCCTGCGGTGGTTGATTTTATAAGCGGGTTAGGTGAAGTTCCGAGCGCCATTATTACGCAGTCAACGTCAAGCTCAAACTCGCTTCCCGGTTTCTCTACGGGACGGCGGCGTCCGCTTGCGTCCGGCTCGCCAAGCTCCATCTCGACGCACTTCATACCGCATACGGTCATATTTTTGGGGTCGCGCTTGTTGTCGGGATTATGATAACCCAATATTTCCGTGGGATTGGTAAGAGTTTTGAAGATTATTCCCTCCTCCTCTGCATGCTCTACTTCCTCTTTACGTGCAGGGAGCTCCTCCATACCTCTCCTGTAAACTATATAAACCTCCGCGCCAAGACGCTTTGCGCATCTTGCGGCGTCCATAGCGACGTTTCCGCCTCCTACTACGGCTACGCGCTTTGCGTGCATAATAGGAGTATCGCTTCCGTCACGGTAAGCCTTCATAAGATTTATTCTCGTAAGAAATTCGTTTGCGGAATATACGCCTTTAAGGTTTTCTCCGGGGATACCCATAAATTTGGGAAGTCCCGCACCCGAGCCGATAAATACCGCCTCAAAGCCTTGCTCGTTCATAAGCTCGTCTATCGAGAGCGTCTTTCCGACGACTACGTTCGTTTCTATATCAACTCCGAGGTCTTTAAGTCCCTCTATCTCTTTTCTTACTATTGATTTGGGAAGACGGAACTCCGGTATTCCGTAAACGAGAACTCCGCCTGCCAGGTGAAGCGCCTCAAATACGGTTACCTTGTAGCCCTTCTTTGCAAGATCGGATGCGCAGGTAAGTCCCGAGGGACCCGAGCCTATGACCGCTACCTTGTGTCCGTTTGATTCGGGCTTTACGGGCTTTTCCTTTGCGTTTGCGTTATGCCAATCGGCAACGAAGCGCTCAAGTCTTCCTATTGCAACGGGCTCGCCCTTTATTCCTCTTACGCACTTGCCCTCGCACTGATTTTCCTGCGGGCAAACACGTCCGCATACGGCGGGCAAGCTCGATGAGAGCGATATTATTCTGTATGCTTCCTCAAAATCTCCCTTTGCTACCTGTTCGATAAAAGCGGGTATGTAAATTTTTACGGGGCATCCCGCAACGCAGGGCTTGTTTTTGCAGTTAAGGCATCTTGTAGCCTCGTCCATTGCCTGTTCCTTCGTATAGCCGAGAGCAACCTCTTTGAAGTTTTTGTTTCTTACGTCCGGCTCCTGAACGGGCATTGCATTTTTCTTAAGCGACATATTAGGCATGTTACTGAACCTCCTTTTTGAAGAGATTGCATACCTCTTCACGCTTCTTTGTTTCAAAGGGCTTATACATATCTCCTCTTGCCATTGCCTCGTCGAAGTCTATCAGGTGACCGTCAAAATCGGGTCCGTCAACGCAGGCAAACACCGTCTTTCCTCCGACGGTAAGACGGCAACAACCGCACATTCCCGTTCCGTCTATCATTATCGGGTTCATGGAAGCTATGGTCTTTATGCCGTACTGCTTTGTAAGAGCGCATACGAATTTCATCATGATAAGCGGTCCTATGGTGATTACCGTATCATACTTTTCTCCGCCCTCGATAAGCTCCTTAAGAGCGTCGGTAACAAGTCCTTTTTTGCCCGCCGTTCCGTCATCGGTCATGAGAACGAATTTTGACGATGCTGCCTTGAACTCGTCCTCGAGGATAACGAGATCCTGTGATCTGAAGCCCGCTATTGCGTGTACCTCGCAGCCGAGTGCGTGAAGCTTCTTTGCAACGGGGTACGCTATTGCGCATCCGACGCCGCCGCCGACGACTGCAACCTTTTTAAGTCCTTCGGTTTCGGTCGGCTTGCCGAGAGGACCGACGAAATCGGCAAGGTACTCGCCCTCTTTAAGATGGTTGAGCTTTTCCGTAGTTGCTCCGACTATCTGGAAGATTATCGTAACGGTTCCCTTTTCTCTGTCGTAGTCGGCAACCGTAAGCGGTATTCTCTCACCTTCCTCATCTGTACGGAGAATAACGAACTGCCCGGGCTCTGCCTTTGCGGCAACAAGCGGAGCTTCGATATCCATAAGAGTAACCGTCGGATTAAGCTCTTTCTTTCTTAATATTTTATACATATAATTCCCTCTTTCCGCAAAATTCCCGGTGGAACTTTGCTTTTTATTTTAAGCCATCGTATTTATTTTAACAAGTGAAAAACGCTTTGTCAAATATAAATAACATATAGCCATATTTACAAAACAATATATCAATTAAGCGTCAAAATCGGTTTTAGACAGTTTATCTCTTAACGTCTGATAAAAGCTCCTGTCGCTTACTCTGATTATCGCCGCCTCGTGCTCTGCGCGCTTTATTCTTACCGTATCGCCGTCGCACAAATCAAACGCTTCGTCCGCGTCTATTTCAAGAGATGCAAACGCGGCATTTTCATAAAGACCGTCTATTTTCACCTTTACGTCTATTGTGTCGTCACCGCTTACGACAAGCGAGGATTGCGGAAAATATTTTGAGGCTATCGGAGTTATTACCACGTTATCCGACGTAGGTGTCAGAAGCGGTCCTCCCGCCGAAAGATTATACGAAGTCGAACCCGTCGGAGTGGCAATTATTACGCCGTCACCCGATACCGTTTCGGTATGCTTGCCGTTTATGCTTATTTTCATTCCGAACGCCTTCATCAGCTTTGCGCGGTAAACCGTCGCTTCATTGAGAGCCACAAAGGAACGTATCGTCTTTTCGTCCCTTATTACCTCGGCTTCTATCATCATTCTTTTTTCCGTGCGGTACTCGCCGAGGGCTATTTTGTCAACGTACTCCCACGCTTCGTCGGGCAGGCACTCTGTCAAGTAGCCCATATGTCCGAAATTTATACCGAAGATCGGCGTTTTTGTGCCGTAAAACTTTTTGCAGGCGCGAAGAATCGTGCCGTCCCCACCGAGAACAACGGCAAAATCATCATCTTTATCGGGAGAATCGTCCTCACCGAGAATTTTTACGTCGTATTCCTTTTTTTCAAGATAGTCCGAGAGCTTTTTTGCAAAGCATATGCTTTCGTCCTTCAGATAGTTCGGTAATATGGCGACTTTTTTCATAACTGTCCTCCGCCTGCAAAAAGAGGTCAGAGAGAAAATGCGATCTCGTTCCTCTTTTCATATATCTTGTTTAGCAGTTTTGTGTCCGTTTCGGAAAATTTATATCCTTTTCTGCGTATGATAACGTCCTTGAAGCAGTTGTTATCCATAGCGCATTTCTTTTCGACAAGTCCTATCGTCCGGAGCGTTTCCTTGGGCATCGGAGATACCCACATAAAAGTCCTCTTGCAGTTTTTAAGAAGCTCAAACTGGCTGCCTCTTTCGTAAACGTAAACCTTCTTTATCCTTTTACCGCTATTCTCCTCGGGGCTTTTTACCTCGGGTACGGTGATATACGGAATTACGTTATCCCCGTGGACTATCTCTATGCTTGTCCTTTTAAGCTTTTCGTAATCGAGCACCTCGTCCTTTGCCATCTCGTGCTCGGCGTTCATAAGCACCTTACACTCAAACTCCCAAAGAAGCTCGTGCTCAAGCTGTTTCTCTTTGAGAAAATCTATGAAATACTTCTCGTTTACCGTCTGGTAGCGGATAATTCCGAAATTATAGCCGTTCTCCGCTACGTTGATAACCGTTTCTATAGAGTTTGTTTCTCTCAAATTTATTGATATATCCTTGTCGGGATCAAGAGAATCGACAAAAAGCGAAATAGAGGAGGATATATAGCTTCCTCTCGGTATTGACACCTTCGTCTGCTGCATATTTTTTCTCTTTTCCGGAGGGATATATATGGCCTTCATTTTGTCAAGCTCGAGAAGAACGTTTTTGGCGTATGAAAGAAATTCCTTTCCCTGATCGGTCGGTATAACGCCCCTTGACGTGCGCTCAAATATCGTTATCCCCAGAGTGTCCTCAAGCTCGTGTATCGCCTTGCTCAAATTGGGCTGTGCCATAAAAAGATTTTCCGCCGCCTGCGAGATGGAGCCTGTGCGCTCGACCTCCACGGCATACCTGAAATGCAAAGTATTCATATGTTTCTCTCTCATCTCTCCCCGTCGGCGCGCAGGGGAACTTTTGCGCTCGGTATTGCGCCTAATCTATTTTAACACTAAACTTTACCCTTGTCAATCGCAGGCGCGAAAAATAATGTTTTTTTAAGGCGCGTTTTTTGGAAAAACGAGGCAGAGGGTGATAGTTAAAAACCTGCTTCAAGTCTGCTTTGGCACAAAAAAGCATAAAGGAGCGTCAATAACCGACACTCCCTCGCGTTTTTAAGATGTTTTTCAATACTTTGGCTTAAAATTTACGACGTCCGCATTAAAAATGCTTCAAAAGGTCGGAAAAAGTACCGAGCACTATGTCCGCTTTTTCGTAAGATGCGGCATCTCCTATGGCGACCGCCGTCATACCGCCGCTTTTGGCGGCGTCAATGCCCGCAAAAGCGTCCTCGATGACCGCGCACTCACAGGGAGAGAGCTTTATAAACTCCGCCGCCTTTAAGAATACCTCGGGGTCGGGCTTTGACTTTTTTATGTTCGTGCCGTCGGAAACTGCGTCGAAAAAGTCCGAAAGAGCGACACGTTCAAGGATATATTTCGTATTTTTGCTCGACGAGCCTATTGCCAGAAGATACCCTCTTTTTTTGAGCTCGGTAAGCGTTTTTCTCACCTCGTCGGACACGTCCGAAGGTGTCATCTTTGAAAGGTAGCCCTTGTAAATTTCGTTTTTCTTTTCGGCAATTTCAATTTTCTCGTTTTCGGAATACTCCCTTTTGCCGCCTTCGAGAATAATCTCAAGGCTGTCCATACGGCTAACACCTCGAAGGCGGTTGTTTATCTTCTCATCGAAATATATGCCGAGTTCGTCCGATACCGCTTTCCACGCAAGATAGTGAAATTTATCGGTAAAAACTATTACGCCGTCAAGATCGAATATAATGCCTTTTGTGTTCATTTTTGCTCTCCTTTTTCAAAAAAGCGTCTGCACGTGTCGCTTTTTGCGTATTTTATTTTTCGCAAACGGTTATCATCATTTTATCGTGTGCTCTGTTCTCTGCCTCGTCTATCATGGCAGAGGCGTAATCGGCGTAGCCTATAACACTCTTTCCGTCACTGTTATAGATCACCTCGTCGGAGCCGATTTTATACTCGCCCGTTTTTGCTCTTTCATATTCAAATTCGAGCGAGGGGCAAACGTAGCACCAGCTTTTAAGCTCCGAGTTTTTCATATCCTCGTAGCCGAGGAGCATATTTTTTGATATTCCGTAAAGGAAATCGGGATAGCCGTCCCCCTCGTAAATGCGCTTTGTATGGGTAGCATCCGCATAAAGACTGCCGGCACCGCCCACAACCATTATGCGCACGCCGCTTTCAATTCCTATTTCTATAAGTCGGTCTATGCCTTTTCTATTGAGCGTCGGGTCGGAATTAAACCCGAAGCCGACCGCGCTTATAAGTACGTCAAGCTCCTCTACGTCCTGCGAGGTGAGTGAAAGAAGATCCCTTTCTACCGTTTTATCCACACAGTCGGGCGTATTTTTGCTGTTTCTTACGAAAGCGACGACGAAATGTCCTCTCTTTTTTGCCTCGGCAGCGAGCATTGAGCCTTGCTTGCCGTTAGCACCCACTATTCCTATTTTCATCTTCTTTTTTCCTCCCGTCTGCCTTCATTCCAACTTTTATCGCAAGCGGATTTACAAAGCAGGCAACCGCGGTTGCCACTATGCAAAGGATCCATATATCCGAAAAATACGCTTTTACAAGTCCGCTAAAGCCTATTGCCAACGGCACGTTTATAAGCGTCATTATAATACCTATTATCGCCGTATTTATAATTGCCGGAATTATGTTTGAGGCTATGCTCCTGAATATGAGATTTTTTGCGTGAAGCGTATTTGCAAACCACTCGCCTATTCTGCCAAAAGGTATAAGATATGAAAGGGCCATACCGACAGCGTAGCCGATAAGCACGAGAAGTACCGTTTTATAACCTATGCTTCTGTGTATTATTGACGCCGTAACGTTCATGGCAAGCGCCATTGATACGTTTATCACCGAAAACATTAAAAATTTTGCTTTTTGCGACATTGCTTTTCTCTCCGATTTATTTGCCTATTTTATCCTCGGTCTTTTGAAGCCACGTTATATAGAGGCGTATCCATTCCTTCGTTCCTCTCATATCAAACGGAGGGTGACCGTACATTTCGGGTATATTTTCCTGCGTTACGCCGAAGCCGTGACCGCCCTCTCTGAACATATGAACCTCGTATGGAACGCCGACTTTTTGATAAGCTGCCGCCATTTCGAGTATATTTGTGGGCGATACTACCCCGTCGTCAACGCATCCGCAAAGGAACATGGGAGCCGAGGAGCTTTTTACGTATCTCGGAAGATACATTTTGCGAAGAACTCTTTTGCAAAAGTCCGCGTCTGTATGTATCTCATCGCCAAATTGCATTGACATAAGGAATTTATCCGCGCAAAGCTCGGGATATATCGCGCCTATTGACATGAGCGACGTGTCTTCCTTGTCAATATCGTCGGGCACGTAGCCGTCGATATTAGGAAGCTTTGAGAAAAGGAACGGCGTTGCAACGGCAAGATTTCCGCCTGCGGAAAAGCCGATTATCGAGAGCTTGTCGGGGTCTATGCCAAACCTTTTTGCATTGTGCTTTATATAGCATATCGCCCTTCTGCAATCGCAATATGCGGCAGGATATTTATAGGGCCAGACGCGGTATTTGAGAACAAATGCGCTGATGCCGTTTTTCTGTAAAAATTCGGCGGTCGGGTATCCCTCGTTGTCAAGCGACACGTCGTAGTAAGCACCGCCCGGACATATAAGCACGCTCTTTTTACTGCCCTCGGCAATAAACGGAACTATATAAGGCTCATCGTCAAATTTACGGCTGACGTGCCCTTTCGGTATCTGGATAAGGCGGGTAACGGTATTTGCCCCCATCATATCGTTTCTTCTTTTTTCGGGGTTGAAAAGTGTTTCGCAAGCCTCAAATACGCTCCACTCCTTATTCCACGGCACAAGAGCGTCCATTTTGCTCTTTCCCGTGTTAAACGGCACCTTGCTGCCGTAGATTTTAATGTGCTCGTGCATAATGTCCTCCTTATCCCAATAAGGCTGCCGAGTTAGTCGGTCAGCCTTAAGGTGTATTAAAATAAGTATTAAAGGTGCGTTTCCCACTTGCCGACGAAAGCGTCAACGGGGGATTCTCCCTTAAATTCGCTCCTGCCCGTGAGCTTTTCAACGAGCGCTTCTATGACGGCGTCAAACCCGCAATAGCAGTTTATAAACGTGCGTACCTGCGGAACGTCAACGAGGTGATACGGGTTTTCAAGCGATACGAACACGGTGGGAACGCTGTGACAGTACGTCGGCACGTTTGCGCCCATCGGGCTTGCCCACTCTATTCTTACGACGGTCTGGTTGGAGCGCGTTTGAAGTGCGGCGGAATAGATTATAAGATCGTATTTTTCCGTTATTTCCGCAACGGGCGTCATCATTCCCTCAAAGCCCTTTGACGGCTTGAATATATCGACATCGAAGCCCTCCTTTTTAAGAGCCTCGCAGAACTTCATATTCTCGGAGTCATCGATATTGAATATGGTCATTTCGTTTGCGTTTGCGTCAATCGGGTAGAAAAGTATCTTTTTATATCTTTGCGGAGTTATGGGTAAAACGCCCTCCTCCTCTTTTACGAGGGTTATAGATTTATCGGCGCACTCGCGGCTCCACGATTTGAACTTATCGTTGCCTATTACCTTTTTTGCGTTCTCTATTGACGGGACGAGCGTGCCGTTTTTCTTCTTTTCGTGAAGCTTGAGAGAGGCTTTAAGGGCAAGTATGCGCAAAACCGCTTCGTCAAGGCGCTGTTTGGTTATTATTCCGTCGCGGTAGCCCTTTTGCATATATGAGAGATCCTCTTCAAGACACTTTGTAAAGAGGAACATATCGCACCCTGCGGCAATGGTCATAGGCACCATCTTTTCTCTCGGCATCATGGCGGCGATACCTGCCATCGTGCTCGAATCGGTTACTATAAGTCCGTTGAAGCCGAGCTTACCTCTTAAAAGGTCGGTGACGAGATATTTATTTACCGTTGCGGGCATTATGTCGCGGTCCTTTATACCGGGGCAGAAATGACGTGTGTAGGCGGGCTGCATAATATGCCCTATCATAACCGTCTTTACGCCTGCGTCTATGCACTCCTTGTATATCATACCGTAGGTTCTGTCCCACTCCTCGCAGGAGAGGTCGTTTATCGAGGGGGCTATGTGTTGATCCCTCTCGTCCCTGCCGTCACCGGGGAAATGCTTTGCGCATCCGGCAAGAGAGTTTTTCTGAACCTCGGTTATATAAGCCTTGCCCATCTCTTTTACAAGCTCGGGGTCGGAGCCGAAGGTTCTTGTATTCGTTATCGGATTTCTCCAGTTATAATCTATATCCACTATCGGAGCAAACGACCAGTTGGCACCTACCGAGGCGCCCTCAACACCGCATATCTCGCCAAGACGCCTTGCCTGCTCCACCTCTTTTGTAGCGGCTATTGCCATAGGCTTGCCAAGCGCTGTGCCGCCGATTATCATACCGTTGCCGCCCGCCTCGAAGTTTGCGGCTACGAGCATCGGAATATCGGAATATTTTTGCATTTTATTTGTTGCGGAGATACATTCCTCGGCGCTCATCGTGCGGCTCATAAATCCGCCGGGGCGCACCTCTTTGCCTATAAATTTGCAGTACTCCTCGTCGTCGTTGTACGTTATCAGGCAAAAGAGCTGTCTTATTTTATCGTCCTCGCTCATTTTCGAGAACGTATCGTTTACCCATTTTATATCGCCGTCGTCAAGATAAAACGGTTTTCCCTTGAAATCAATCATCGTTTACCTCACTGTTCCTCTGTTGCGGCGGATTTATCTTTCCGCTTTTTGATGAAGTTTTTAAGCTTTACAAATTCTATTATTTTGTTCTCGTTGTTGAGATAGATAAGGAATACGACGAGTATTACCGCCTCTATTACCTTGTAGACGTCGGAGGTGAAGGAAGCCACTTTGAAGCTTATCTGTCCGAAGCCTATCTGTATAAACTCGTAAGAGATACAACCGAGAAGTATCGCTATCTGCTTGTTGCAGTACTTGCCTATAAATCCCGAGAAAAACAGCGGGAGGAAGCAGCTGAACATCGTGGCTATGGTCGAGAAATTGATGGTCGGCGTAACTCCGTTTGTCGAGCAGATGGAGAGCGCGCCTGCGGCACCGAACATCATACCCGAGATAGTGTAGCATATAACCGCGTTGGATTTTTCGTTTATTCCCGTATTGACGGCTATTTTCTGTCCCGTCTGGAGCGCACGGTAGTCGTAACCGAACTTGGTATAGTGGAAAACCACTATCATAAACGCAAGAGCGATAAGCATTATAACGGTCACAGCGCCTATGTTGACGGCAAACGAATAGTAAGAAGAATCCGTTCCGAAGCCGACGGGTTTAAGTCCGCCCGTTATAATGGCTACTACTCCTTCGAGGACAAGTGTCATGCCGAGACCTATTATCATAGGGGGCAAGCGGAGTGCCACGTACAAAAGACCCGTTATGCAACCGAATATTGCGCTTGATACAGCGCCTATAAGTATCATTCCGACAGGACCGAGCCCGCTTGCATACGCTATTTTTGCTCCTATTACGCCGCCTATTAACATCTGCGCGCCGGTTGAGAAGTCAAATCTGCCCGTATGCATATTTATGGATACCCCGAAAGAAAGCAAAAGGACGTAGGCAAGTCCTCTGAAATACAGTTGAAAACTGCTCTGGCTCGCAAAAAGGGAGGTCCCCGAGGCTGCGCACGCTATTGACATAACGACAAGGCATATTACGGGAATTATCGCTATTCCCACGCCTCTTTTAGCGTATTCCCCCGCTTTATTTTTTGAGATTGTCATTTTGCACCTCTTTCCGATTATCCACTCCCGCACTCTCGTGCGGGAGGGCAATCATTTTGTCTTTATTTGTTGTATTCGTCGTGGAGAGCTTTTGCCGCGTCGTAGTCTGCGTCGCAAAGCTTCTTGAATTCGTCAAGCGTATTGCCGACGAAGTGATTGATAACTGCGCTATTGTAGCAGTAGCCGTCCGTCTTGTTGTCGGATGCGAGCATGCTCTGAAGGTCTGCCTTGCTCGTTGCTACCCAATAGTTCATTCCGAGCCTCAATGCGGTTCCGTCACTGTTTACTATCTTGTTCCCGTTTACTGCGCTGATTGCCATAACGACGGCGGGAGCCATTGCCGATGCAAATTTACCGCAGTCATATGCGTAAACCGTATCGAATGCGGAAGCATAATCCTCGGTTATTGCGTCAACGCCGCCTACCATAACGCCCGTTACCTTACCGTTTGCCTGGGTGATACCGTAAGCTATCTTTGCAACAGTATCGCCTGCTCCTACGGAGAGAACGCATACGCCGCCTGCTTCAAGGCTGTTTGTAAGCTTGGTCGAGAAAGCGTCGTCAAATGCAAAGCCGTCCATATATCCGGTTATTCTGTACTTGGTGCTTACGAACTTGGAAGGATCAAGGCTCTTGCCTATGAGCTTGGGGATAAGCTCTTCTCTCGTCTTTACCCCGTCATAGCTTGTGCCTGCGTCCTCGCAGAAGTATGCGAGCATTCCGGCAAGTCTTTGTACGTGCATGTCCGCACCGTAAAGGGTTGCGCCGCCGAATATCGTAAATGCGCTCTGTCCCTTCTGCTCGACAAAGTATTTTGCCATAGCATAGCCTGCCTCGTATTCGGTGTCACTCGTGGGTGCTACCGAGCCGAGAAAGTATTCGTTGTTCTTGAGCTGTTCGTACTGAGCTGCGGTAGGATGTCCCGTCGGGCATACGACGTACATCTTGTTTGAAGAAGCCGCGTCGACTGCCGCTATTATATCGTCGTCAGAGAAAAGGAATATTACGTCATAGCCCTTCGACGCATACGTATTGATAGCCGATACTTCCTCGCTTGAGCTTGCGGTCGTCGTGAAATCTACCGTAAAGCCAAGCTCTTCGCCCATCTTTTTGAGGTACTCTTCCCACGCTTTTGCCTCTCCCGAGGAGTCATCCTCACGAAGAACGCCTATTTTCGTGTCGCCCTTTTTGCCTCCGCAGCTTGCAAATATTACGCCCATAGCAAGTATGAGAGTAAAAGCAAGAATTACGGAAAGCACTTTTTTCATGTTTTTCATCTTTTTTTCCTCCGTTTTTTGTTTTTGTTTTTTATCTTTCAAGCATCTTCGGGCGGTTTGCTATTGAGAACAAGAATACAACCACCACAAAGAGTATGCCCTTGACGATTTGTAAATACCAGCTTCCCGTTACGTAAATGTTCATAAACGAATCGAGGAAAGCCATCGAGAAGGCACCGAGCATAGCCGCATACATTTTGGATCTCGGTCCTCCGTTCATGTTCATACCGCCGAAAACGAGCGCTATGAGCATATTCATTCCCACGCTCGAGCCTGACGAAGCGGAGAGCGTCGGCGTTTGCACTATCATTGCAAAGGACGCAAGTCCTATTCCTATGCCCGCCAGAGCGAACGAGAGAATCGTAAGCTTCTTTGCATTTATTCCCGTAAGGTCTGCGCATAGCGGGTTGCCGCCGAGAAACTTTTGCTTTCTTCCGAGCTTTGTGAAGTAGAAAAGGAAGCAACACAAAACCTCAAAGCCCACAAGCAACGCTATTCTGAAGCCCGTATTGTTAAGCGAGTTCACAATAGACGGCGGTACCGGCACCGCGGCGTTTGTTCCGAAGGTCGTTATAAGCAAGGTCGCTATTGCGCCGTACACGTTCATCATAACTATCGTCATTATAAAGACGGGTAAGTTAAAGAGCGATGCGAGCACGGAGTTAAGAACGCTTAACGATATTGCAACTACAAGACAGGTTAGTATCATAAGGAAAAGACTGCCCGTCTTTATTCCGACAAGTCCGCCGACAAGTGCGCTCACCAGCATATTCGAGCCGAGTGACAAGTCAAACGAGCCTGCGGAGAATATAAACGTTGCTCCCGTTGCCACAAGCGCAACGAGTGTGGCGTTTGATATTATTACCTTAAAGCCTATCGCCAGGTCGTAGCCCTCGATAAGAGCGCATATCACGTACAAAAGTCCGAGTACCGCGCAGGCGCCGAGCGGAATGTATTTAACTATATTCTGGGCGATAAGCGCCTTTTTCATCCTTGCCGCAGTTTCTTTCTCGGCAATCGCCTCCGCATCGGGGGCAGACAGAGTATTTATTACTTTTTCTTCCGACACAGTATCGCCTCCTTAAACCATATATTTTATAATCTCGGCATCCGTAAGATCCGGGGATCTTTCAAATTCCTTGGTTATTCTGCCGTCCTTCATTATTACAAGACGGTCGCTCATTCCCATAAGCTCGGTCATTTCCTCGGAAATCATTATTATCGTCTTGCCCTCTTTTTTCATTCTGTACATAAGCTGATACATCGTCTGCTTTACGCCTATGTCTATTCCTCTTGTCGGGCAGTCGAGGATAAGAATATCCGAATTACAGCCTATCCACTTTCCGAAAACGACCTTCTGTTTGTTTCCGCCGGATAACTGGGATACTTGCTGATCCATTGAGAAGCACTTTATTTTCATAAAGTCTATCTGCTCCTGTACGTACTTTTTCTCATCGGCAGAAAGGACTAAAAAGTCGCCCTTTGCAAACTCGGAAAGACCCGCTATTGCTATATTGTCCCTTATTGAAGCCTGCGTGCAAAGCGATTCCGTATCTCTGTCCTTTGCGACGTATCCTATCTTCTTCTTGGTTGCCTCGGTGGGATTTTTAAGCTCCTTGCCGTGAACGTACACGCATCCCTTATCGGGCTTTATCGCACCGAAAAGCACTTTGCCGAGGGTGTGCATTCCGCAATGGGAAAGACCGCCTATGCCGAGTATCTCGCCCTTGTGCGCTTCAAGTGTCAGATCCTTTATTCTATCCTTATAGGTAGCGTTTTCGATTTTGAGAACTGCCTCGTCGCCGTAGCTTCCGTCATAATCCGAACGGTAATAATCGCCTTGAAGCTCTCTGCCTATCATCGCCATTCTTATCTTGTCGTCGTCGAACTCCTCTTTTTCAAAGGTTCTTATTATGTGTCCGTCACGAAGGACTGTCAAGGTATCGCACTTATCGGTTATCTCGTCAAGGTCGTGTGAAATAAAGACGACCGCACGTCCCGAATTTTTCATTCTCTGCATAAGGTCGTATATTATCTCACGTCCTTTTTGAGAGAGGGACGTCGTCGTTTCGTCAACGACTATTATCTCGGGGTCTTGCATCCATACCTTTGCAACTTCGACAAGCTTTCTGTCCATCATATCGAGCGATGCGGTGATTGCGCCTGCGTTTATGTGCCCCGCGCCTATATCGTCAAGCGCGGATTGCGCCGCTTTTTTCATCGCGCTTCCGTTTACGAAGCCCCATTTTCCTTTTTTAGAATTAAAGGAAGCAAATTTGTCGGTTTCGCAAAGGAACATATTTTCATATACCGTTATTCCCGGTACCGTTCCACTCTCCTGAACTATCATTCCGACGCCCATTTTAAGAGCGTACGTCATCGAGGTCGGGTGCCACTCCTCGCCCATATAGTACATCTCGCCGCTGTCGGCAGGCTGCATTCCCGAAAAAATCGAGGTAACGGTCGATTTTCCCGAGCCGTTTTCTCCGATAAGACCGCGTATCTCGCCTCTTTTGACCTCGAGATTTACGTTATCGAGGGCAACAACGGGACCGAAGGTTTTCGTCATATTTACAACTTTGAGTATTACTTCTCCGTTTATTCTTTCGTTATTTTCTTTTTTAAGTTCCATATGCACCTCTGCGATTCATCTCTTTTCGGTTGGTTCTTACACCTATATGATACCGAATTATCCTTTGGCGTACAATGCGATAATTTTACGCCGTACACGTCAATTTTATACCTTTTTTGCCGAAACCGCGATTTTTTGAAAATATGCAAGGTAAAAAAATTGCACCTTTTGTGACGGTAATGTAAAAATTTAACTCACATTATTGACACAAAGGCAAAACAATATTATAATATGATAAGATAGTATCTCGGAAAAGGAGAAAAATATGCAGTCCATATATGAAATACTTGAGTACAAGCATCCTTTGAACATCAAAATTTTTCTTCACAAGGTAAACGCTTTTGCGCTCCATTGGCACAGGGCTTATGAGCTTTTGCTTATCCTCGACGGCAAGTGCGAGATAACGACGGGCAAAACCTCGGTTTACGAAAAGGACGACCTCGTTTTGATAAACCCTTATATACCGCACTCCATTCACTCAAAGAAGGGTGCCGTTATTCTCGCGCTCCAGATAAAAGAGGACACCTTCGGAAAATCAATGCCCTTTGACGTGGACAGTAAGAAAAACCCGAGCGACGATTATTCGGAGATAAAGTCGATAATGGCAAGGCTTATAAAGCTCCACTCCGAGCACGCGCCGGGGCATGAAATACTTATGGAGAGCCTGCTTATGCTCTTAAAGTACGAGCTTGTCACGAAATACCGTATGGACAGCGACGGCGTGGAGGAATTTGAGCAATACAAAAAGCATATATCGAAAATATCAAAGGTGCTCGAATACGTAAACGAGAACTTCCGCTCCGACGTGACCCTTGCCGAAACGGCAAACAAATTCTTCTTTGCCCCTGCGTATCTTTCGAGAATTTTTGAAAAAACGATGGGCATCACCTTCAAAAAGTATCTTGACGGGCTCCGCTTTACCGAGGCTATGTCGCTCCTCGTATCGACCGACAAGAGCATTGAGGAGATCGCTTTTGCTAGCGGATTTCCGAACGTGCGCGCGTTCGTTGCCATGCACAAGGCGTCGTACGGTTGCCTGCCGAGCGAATACAGAAAGGGAAGCTCCGAATATCTTCGTGAAACTCCCAAAAAGATGCAATATATTGACTTTGAGAAAACCGATTACCTCTCCGAAATAGCCTCGTATCTAAAGGGCGGCTCCTCCGTTTCCGAAATAGTAAGTGCAAGCGGTGAGGGTGAGGTCTATTTTGATTATTCCTTTGACTCCTCAAAGCCGATGGACGTTCTGAAGCATAATTTCAGAAATTTCTGCACCGTTGCGCGCGCCTCCGACCTGCTTCGCGAAAACGTCAGAGAAATGCTGCGCACCGCCCAGCGTGAAATAGGCTTCAAGTATATAAAGTTCCACGGAATACTCGACGACGATTTGAGCGTTTACACCAAAACCGCCACAGGCAAGATAATAATAAACTTTGATAATATAGATAAGATATTTGATTTTCTTTTATCTATAAATTTAAGACCGCTCGTTCAGCTTTCGTTTATGCCGAAGGCGATGGCAAAATACCCCGACAAAAAAGTGTTCTTTCACGAATCTATTATAAGCGAGCCAGAAAACTACTACGTATGGGGAGAATTTATAGGAGAGCTTATTCATCATCTTCTTACAAGATACGGTCTTGAGGAGGTTGAAAAATGGCTCTTTTCGCTCTGGAACGAGCCGGACTCCCCTCCCGATATGTTCGGCTTCTACGATAAGGACACGTATAAAAAATTTTACCGTGTTACTTATAAGTCCGTAAAGAGCATCGCGCCCACCATAAAGTTCGGCTCCCCGTCCTTTATGTACGATTCGATAACGAAAAAGGATATATTCGAGAATTTTATAAAGGACGTTGCCGACTGCCCGCCCGATTTTATAAATCTCCATTTTTATCCCGTTGACGGCTCGTTTGACGATTCAGATGCAAAAAATCTCGGCGCGGCGATGAAGCTTATTTCCGACCCGTATATTCTTGAAAAGACGATAAGCAAGATAAAAGAAAAGCTTTTGTCGCTCGGCCTTTCCTCTCTGCCCATATATCTTACGGAGTGGAATTTTACCACCTCGCACAGAGATCTTTTGAACGATACCGCGTTCAAGGGTTCGTATAT
>CAMGRB010000002.1 GCA_946061315.1 uncultured Clostridia bacterium
TACTCCCGTCACGGTCGGCAACTACGCAACCCTCGGTTACGACACGTTTACGGCTCTCCAAGCGTCCGCCGTTTTCTCACTTGTGGGCGCAACCTTCGGAGTGTTTTTCAAGACAAAGAGCAAAGAGATGAAAAGAGTTGCCGCCTCGGCAGGAGTTACGGGCTTGTTCGGTATAACCGAGCCGGCTATATACGGAGTAAACCTGCGGCTTAAAAGACCTATGATCTGCGGTTGTATTGCAGGTGCCGTCGGAGGAGCCATAGCGGGCGCCTTCAATTCTGTATCCTGGGCTTACAATATGCCCGGAATTGCGACACTCCCCGCGTATTTCAGGGCTGGACACGTGACGCAGTTTATAGGACTTCTTATATCCATTGCCGTATCGTTTGTGCTCGGCGGAGTTCTTACCTATATCGTCGGCTTCAACGAGGACGAGGAAAAGGAAGAAGAATATGAGAAAAACTCTTTTGAAAACAGAATAGCATCTGACGATGCGCTTAAAATAGCCTCCCCCGTGTCTGGAAAGGTTCTTTCCGTATCCGAGGTAAAGGACGAGGTATTCTCCTCGGGAGTTCTCGGCAGAGGTGTGGGAATTATACCGGACGAAGGCAAGGTTTACGCCCCGTTTGACTGCACGGTCGAGATGGTATCGGACACGAAGCACGCGATAGGGCTTTTGAGTGATGAGGGGGTTATGACGCTTATTCACATCGGCATAAACACGGTAGATCTTGACGGCAAGGGCTTCAGCGTACGTGTAAAAAAGGACGAGCATATTAAAAAGGGCGACCTTATCGCAGAATTTGAAAAGGACTTTCTTATAAAAGAGGGCTATGACCCGACGGTAATTTTCATAGTTACCGAGCTTAACGAGAATCAGAGCATTGAAATTATATCCTCGGACCGCGTAAACGCTCTTCAAAACGTTATGGAATTAAAGGGTGCGGAGGTAAAAGACGGTGAGTAAGCTCCCGAACGGTTTTTTATGGGGAGGAGCTGTTGCGGCGCATCAGGTTGAGGGGGCGTGGAACGAGGACGGAAAAGGGGTCAGTATTGCGGACGTTTTAACGTCGGGTGCAAACGGAGTTGACAGAAAAATAACCGACGGAGTGAAAGACGGCTTTTACTACCCCAACCACGAAGCGTCCGATTTTTATCACCGTTACAAAGAGGACGTGGCGCTTTTTCACGAAATGGGCTTTAAGTGTCTGAGAACCTCGATTGCGTGGTCGAGAATTTTTCCAAACGGTGATGACGAAGAACCGAACGAACAGGGTCTTAAATTTTACGATGATTTGTTTGACGAGTTATTAAAATACGGCATAGAGCCGGTTATAACTCTCTCCCATTTCGAGATGCCCTACAATCTCGTTAAAAAGTACGGCGGCTGGAAAAACAGAAAGCTTATTAACTTTTTCGTCAAATATGCCCTGACCGTGATGGGAAGATACAAAGACAAGGTAAAGTATTGGATGACCTTTAACGAGATAAACAATCAGAAAAATTACGGTTATCCCCTTTTTGGCTACACTTGCTCGGGCGTAATATTCAAAAACGAAAAAAAGCCCGAGGAGTGTATGTATCAGACCGTCCACCACGAGCTTGTGGCAAGTGCGCTCACCGTTATCAAGGGGCACGAAATAAATCCCGATTTCAAAATAGGGTGTATGATAGCCTTCGTTCCTCTCTACCCATACTCCTGCAATCCCGAGGACGTTATGTACTCTCTTGAAGCCATGCACGACAGATACCTTTTCGCCGACGTTTTGGCAAGGGGAGAATATCCGTCCTACGCAAAGGCGGAGTGGGAGCGCAAGGGATATAAAATAAAAATGAACCAAAAGGACGAAAAGATACTCAAAAAAGGAACTGCGGACTTTATAGGCTTAAGCTACTATATGTCAAACGCCGTCAGGTCGGGAAAAGTCGGCGAGGGCAAAGGTGTAAACGGCTTTGAAGGCAGCGTTGAAAACCCATACGTGAAAAAAAGCGATTGGGGTTGGCAAATTGACCCGACGGGTCTTCGCTATTCCCTGAATCTTCTGTACGAGCGATACGTCAAGCCGCTTTTTATAGTTGAAAATGGTTTCGGCGCGGTTGATAATATAGCTCCCGACGGCAAAATTTACGACGATTACAGAATAGAGTATCTGCGTTCTCATATAGAAGAAATGAAAAAAGCCGTCCTCTACGACGGGGTGGAGCTTATAGGATATACGCCTTGGGGATGTCTTGACTGCGTTTCCTTTACTACGGGAGAGATGAGCAAGCGCTACGGCTTTATATACGTTGACAGGGACAACGAGGGGCACGGCACTTTTGAGAGAAAGAAGAAAAAGTCGTTTTATTGGTACAAAAAAGTGATTGCCTCGGACGGCGAAATACTGTAAAGGAGAAAATCTTTATGAGGGAGTTTGAATATACCGTAAAGGATGAGCTTGGAATACACGCAAGACCTGCGGGGCTTCTTGTAAAAGCCGCAAAAGCGACAAATTGCCGCATAAGTGTCGTAAAAGGCGACAAATCGGCTGACGCAACGAGGCTTTTTGCCGTTATGGGACTTGGAATAAAACAGGGCGACACGGTGAGGGTCACTTGCGAGGGAGAGAGCGAGGACGAGGCTCTGTTACAGATGAAATCGTTCTTTGAGAATAATTTATAACCGCGGAGGGTTTTATGACGGTATTGCACGGAAAAGGCGCGTCGGGCGGAATTGCGATAGGTGTAGTAAAGATACAATTCGGTAACGAAACGTGTATAAAACGCGCTCATATAGAAAATGCCGAGGCGGAAATTGAGAGATTTCGCTTGGCAAAGGAGCGCTCGCTTACCGAGCTTAAAGAACTGTATGAAAAGGCGCTCGGCGAGGTCGGTGAGGCAAACGCGCGTATTTTTGAAATTCACCAGATGATGACCGATGACGAGGACTACACGGAAGCGATTGAAAATCTCATTTTATCGCAACAGGTCAATGCGGAATACGCGGTTGGGGTCACCTCGGACAATTTTGCCGAGATGTTTTCCTCAATGGACGACGATTATATGAAGGAGCGCGCCGCCGACGTTTGCGATATATCGTCAAGGCTTATAAAAAATCTCTCGGGGAGTGTCGCTAAAGCTTCTCTTTTGCCCGAAAATGCAATTATTTTTGCAAAGGATCTTACCCCGTCCGAAACAGTTCAGTTGGACAAAGACAAAATTATTGGTTTTTGTACGCAACAAGGCTCCAAAAACTCGCACACCTCTATTCTTGCAAGGACTATGGGCGTGCCCGCCGTATGCGCTACCGAAACGGAGCTTCCACCCGAATTTGACGGTGCGGAGGCTATAATAGACGGCTCCTTTGGTACTGTGTATATAAACCCCACGCCCGATATAAGAGAAAAAATGATTGTCAGGCAAAACGAGGAGATAAGAAGAAAAGAGCTTTTGCAAAATCTCAAGGGCAAGGAAAATATAACGCAAAACGGGCAAAAGATAAATCTTTATGCAAATATCGGCGGCCCCTCGGATCTTGGCGAGGTGCTTGCAAACGACGCAGGCGGCATAGGTCTTTTCAGGAGCGAATTTCTCTATCTTGAAAGCGACGATTATCCCGGCGAGGAAGCGCAATTTCAATGCTATAAAAAGGTGCTTGAGTGTATGCACGGCAAAAAAGTCATAGTGCGAACGCTTGACATAGGTGCGGACAAGCAAATAGATTATTTTCATCTTGACAATGAGGAAAACCCCGCGCTCGGCTATCGTGCAATACGCATTTGTCTGACGCGCACGGATATTTTCAAAACACAGCTACGCGCGCTTTACCGTGCCTCCGTTTACGGCAACCTCGGCATTATGTTCCCCATGATTATATCCGAGGAAGAAATTTCAGAGATAAAGGAGATAATATTGCAGGTAAAATCCGAGCTTGCAAACGCGGGTATTCCTTTTAATCCCGACACGGAGATAGGAATTATGATAGAAACCCCCGCTTCTGTTATGATAAGCGATATTTTAGCCAAAGAGGTCGATTTTTTCAGTATAGGTACAAATGACTTGACGCAATATACACTTGCGGCAGACAGGCAAAACCCGAAGCTTGACGCTTTTTGTGACCCTCATCACAAGGCGATTTTGAGAATGATAAAAATTGCGGTTGACAACGCCCACAAAAACGGGGCTTGGGTGGGCATATGCGGTGAGCTTGCAGCGGACACTTCCCTTACCGAGCTTTTTCTTGCAATGGGAGTTGACGAGTTATCGGTTTCCCCTGCTTCAATTTTGCCCCTGCGTGAAAAAATTCGCCACACGTCCGTAAAAGACAGGCGAGAAATCATAAACAAATTCTTATGATTTTTGTAGACAAAAACCGTCCTTACAGTAAGTTCCGAAAACAAATTTCGGACACGTATAGGACGGTTTTTCATTATTCGTTTATGCTGTTCCAGTTTATAGGCTCAACGCCTTTTGAAATTAAGAAATTATTCGTTCTTGAAAACGGCTTTGAGCCGAAAAAGCCGTTATAGGCGGAGAGTGGCGAGGGGTGGGCAGACTCTATTATCATATGATTTTTATTGGTTACGTACTGCTTCTTCGCTCTTGCGTTTGCTCCCCAGAGGATAAATACTATCGGGTTATCGGACTTATCAAGCGCTTTTATTACGTCGTCGGTAAAGATGCTCCACCCTATGTCACGGTGACTGTTTGCCATGCCCTCTCTTACCGTGAGCGTGGCATTCAGAAGAAGCACGCCCTGCTTTGCCCACGAGGTAAGGTCGCCGTGCTCCGGTATTTTAACTCCCAAATCGTCGTTTAGCTCCTTGTATATATTGACAAGCGACGGCGGTATTTTAACACCCTTACAAACCGAAAAAGAAAGCCCGTGTGCCTGCCCCTTTTCGTGATACGGGTCCTGCCCGAGAATAACTGCCTTTACTTTTTCGTAAGGAGTGTATTTCAGAGCGTTGAAAATATCGTTCATCGGCGGATATACTGTTCTTGTGAAATATTCCTCTTTAAGCGTTTCCCTTATCTTTAAGTAGTACGGCTTTTCAAACTCTCCCGCGAGCACCGTATCCCAATCGTTGCCGAGATGTACCATAGTTTTATCTCCTTTGTCCTTTATGATTAAATACTATCATTTATATCGTATTTTGTCAATATTTTTCCGTTTTTTGCTTGACTTACGCGGGCGCATATGATACAATTTTATCGGCAACGAGGTTGCTAATCATATATACGAGGTTTTTTAACATGATAAGAGTAACTGTATGGAACGAATACTGGCACGAAAAAAGCGAGGAGAAAATTGCAAAGGTTTATCCGAAGGGTATTCACGGTGCAATAGCGGATTTCCTCGGTAAAAATGAAGATATAACGGTAAGAACGGCTACGCTTGATGACGAAAACTGCGGCATCACCGACGAGCTCCTTGAAAATACGGACGTTATGATCTGGTGGGGTCATCTGAAGCACGGCGACGTTCCCGATGAAATAGCAATAAAGGTAAAGGAAGCGGTGCTTCGCGGTATGGGCATAATATTCCTCCATTCCGCACACCATTCAAAGCCCTTTAAGCTCCTTATGGGCACTACCTGCAATCTCGGTTGGAGAGAGAGCGACGATAAAGAGCGCCTTTGGATTCTCGACCACAATCACCCGATTATGAAGGGCATTGAGGGCAGATATTTCGAGCTTGAGGCAGAGGAAACGTACACGGAGCCTTTCGGTATTCCCGACCCCGACAAGCTCCTGCTTATAGGCTGGTACAACGGCGGCGAGGTATTCCGTTCGGGCTGCTGCTATCACAGAGAAAACGGAAAGATATTCTACTTTCAGCCCGGTCACGAGTCTTATCCGACGTTCTACAACGAAAACGTACAGAAGATAATAACCAACGCGGTAAGATGGGCTTGCCCAGACTACAGAATTGACAAGCTTGAATGTCCGTGGGTTGCAAGAATAGAGGAAAA
Organism: uncultured Clostridia bacterium; assembly: GCA_946061315.1. GTDB lineage: Bacteria > Bacillota > Clostridia > Oscillospirales > CAG-272 > RGIG2000. The sequence continues at coordinate 5,955 of CAMGRB010000002.1, forward strand.
ATAAACAAGTCGGGCAAAAGAAGTTACGCACTTTTTGCGGAAAGGAGTATTTATGGGAGTTGTTATAGGTATTGACGTGGGAGGAAGCACGACGAAAATTGTCGGCTTCGACGGTAATATGAATTTGATGGCGCCTATGTTCGTAACGGCAGATGACCCCATAACCTCGATATACGGCGCATTCGGAAAATTTTCCGACGAGAACAGCCTCGGTCTTGACGATATAAGCAAGGTAATGATAACGGGCGTCGGCTCGTCCTACGTTACGAAGCCGATTTACAATCTTGACTGCTCCGTTATCCCCGAATTTCGTTGCATAGGTCTTGGAGGACTTTATCTGTCGGGGCTTGACGATGCCATTGTGGTAAGTATGGGCACGGGTACTGCTCTTGTCCACGCAAAAAAAGGCGAGGAGCCTGTGTATCTAGGTGGCACGGGTGTCGGCGGAGGCACTATAATGGGGCTTTCCAAAAAACTGCTCGGTCTTAACAACATAGCGCACATTGACGAGATAGCAAAGGGCGGCAACATAAACAACGTTGACCTTAAAATATCCGATATTTCAAAAAAGGATATCGGTCTGTCGGCTCAAATGACGGCTTCCAACTTCGGCAACGTAAGCGATATTGCGACAAAGGGCGATTTTGCGCTCGGACTTGTCAATATGGTTTTTGAAACGATAGGTATGGTGTCCGTTTTTGCCGCGCGCCCCTTTAACTTAAAGGACGTTGTCTTAACGGGCAACTTAACGCAGATGTCGCAGGCAAAGATCGTTTTCGACACGCTCAATAAGATGTTCGATATGAACTTTATCATTCCCGAAAACGCGCAGTTTGCAACAGGTATCGGCGCCGCACTTTCTTCTTTCTGAAAAACAAAAATCAAAAGCCTCGGATAACCGAACGTTATCCGAGGCTTTTTAACGTTGAATTTTCTTAAAATGAGATTAACTGTTCAGGCAAGTTCTTCTTCCTTTGTTCCGGAGGAGGCGGGTTCAAGAACCGTTCCGTTAGTCAGATACACAACCTGCTTAAGCGTCATTACTCCGAGCGTGTCTGCTCCGTTTGCCTTTACGCCCGAGGTATAATACGTTCCGTCCGTGTCGCCGACGCTTTGCACAAACGTAATATTGTTGCTCTCGTCTATTACGTAGGCGCATATCACAATTTTAAGGTCAAGGTGATTTGCAAGAGTGGGGTCAAAGCCTGTAAGCGAGAAGCCGAAGCGTGTAAAGGTCCTGTCGCTTATTTCTATCTGTATGGATTTATCATTAGCGATAATTCCGTCACTAAAAGTAAGATCGGTAATATCGCTCACATTGGAAACTATTAAACCGAATTTTATTGCTCCGTTTAAGCTCTCATATGCGCTTAACGCTTCAAGGTCGATGGTGTATCCGCCGTAAATTGCGGTATTGGTATTCTTTACGGAATAGCCGAGAGTGCCGAATATAGCGGGCGCACTACCCTCTGCCATAGCACCACATCTTGAGCAGACGAAGGATTTTGTTCCCTCCTTGTCAAAGCCCGAGGAATATTTTACAGACAACGGTGCTACCCCGTCTATATTGTGACTGGCGGGAACGAATATCTTGAACGAATTCTTTTCTTCATCCGAACCGCTGAGCTTCATACTCGAATTAGGACCTTTATTCTGGTCGTGTGTATTAAATGACAAATTGAATGCACGGTACGTAAAACTACCCCACCAAGCATCATCAACCGTCACGTATTCTTTTTCAATTTCCGGTTTTGGACGCGGGACATTGTCCTTGGCTTCTTCTCCAGCCCATCCTTCCGGACGGTACATATAAGTCTCGATGTTAACCCAGATGACGGAGCCGTTCGGTATATCTGACTTTGTAAAGCGTATTCCCGACGACATAAATGCCTCGACGGGACTATATCCGGTCTGCAACGTTTTACCGCTGTCCGAATTCCAGAAATATTTATACACAGGCTGCCAATCAAGGACAACGTAATCCCCTGCGTAAGCGTCACCCAAGTATGCCTTTAACTGCTCCTTTTCCTCATCGGTAAGCTCACGGAAGCTTGAAGTAGGCTCGGTCGGGTCTTCGGGATCAGTCGGAGTATCGGGATCGGTCGGAGTGTCAAGCGGTGTATATGCATCCTCTGCCAGCGAAGCCATAACGGACTCCTTTACCAAAGCGGAATCCACGGTATAGGAGCTTGGCGTCCACGTTACCGAGTTGAGTACCTTTTGCCAATTTGCGTTTTCGAAGAAATGCTCCTCAATATAAGCAAGCCACGTGAGTGCGGCGGTATATCTTCCGTTGCCGTAGTTCAGGTGATAGCCGTCCCTTGTAAGAGTATCGCCGAGGGTTGTTGCACGGAGCTTCTGAATTGCAATACCCGACGGAATTACGCCGTCAACCTTTGCGCTCACCGTATCCTGAACGGTTGAAAGAATGGCGTTGTACATAGTTACCTGACTGTTGCCGTAGTAAGCAAAGCCCGAATGGGTAGAATCGCTTTGATAAGCCCACGTCATATGCCAATAAATCTTGGCGTTTGGCTTATTTTCTCTTATATACGATAAAATATTGTCAAGGTTGCCGTAAGTAGAGGGGTTACCGCTGGATTGGCTAACCTGCTGAACGGTTACTATGTCCCAATCCTGTTCGGCAAGTGCGGCGGAAACGCTTGACGTAGTACTGCTCCAACTGCCGCTCGTATTCTTGTAGTACGTGTAAGCCGCTTTGTCCTGGCTTATATTCGACCAATGCGTATCAAGCGAGCAACCGCCTATATAGAGGTTGCCGAGAGTTATGTCGGTATAGCCCGCACTTGCCATTATGTCCCAAAGATATTGCATAGCGTCAACGCTGAAGCTGTTGCCGACTGCAAGGATCTTTATTGATTTGGGCTCTGACGGATCGACAGGATCGGGGTCCGATATCTCGGAGATAGGAACGTATATACGGAAATTGCTGTTTAATACGTCCATTTTAGTGTCTTCCGTCGCAACGACCCCTGAAGTCGTTCTTGAGAAGTTAAATGCGCGGTAAGTCCAAGTTCCCCACCACAAGTCATCAATTACCTTAAATCCGGCTTTCACCTCATTCGGACGTGCGCTATTCTTATCCCAATTTGAGTTAAGTCCTTCCGGACGGTACTGATACCCGCTGTTTACCCACAGTATCGTGCCGTTTGGCAAAAGGTCCTTTGTGAGCCATTTTTCATTTGAAATGTACTTTTGCCCAGTGCCGTCGTTTGCGGTTTTTTGATAAATCGTACTTCCTTTGCTATCCGTCGAATTCCAGTAAGCATAAAGCACCCAGTTGAGTTCAAGCACTCTATAGTTGGTAGGGTCATATCCCTCGCCTTTAAGACGTGCAATATCGGCACTCGTCAGGCTGGAATAAGAATAGTCCGTGCCCTCGGTTTCGGCGATCGGTCCCGGATCAAAAGCAGATATGGGCAACACCATAGAGGTTACACATACCATAATCATTGCGACCAGGAGTAAAATTGATATTTTTGACTTTGTTTTCATTGGTCCTCTCCTTTTTATAGCGGTTGTATATATTATAATCTCTTTTTCCTCTTTTGTCAATATGCATAAAAAAACAAAGCCCCCCCCCGTTTTTTATTAAATATGCGCAAAAAATTATGAACTGTTTTTTGAAAGCAAAATCCCGCGAAGCCTTATAATATAGGGCTTCGCGGGATTTTATCAAAATTCTGTCCGACGGCTTTTGGGTTGACTTTTGTGCACTCCTCACAAATTGTAAAATTTCTGTGAATTTGCAATATAAACGGTTTATATCACAAGCAAAAACCGACACGGAGTTGACCGTGTCGGCAAATAAAATTTTCGTTTTTCAGACACTCTCTCAAAGATTTTCGAGAAATTTGCCGAGTTTGGCGGCTATTATGACGTGTCCGTCGTCGTTCGGGTGGAGCCCGTCGGGCATGAGCCTGTCACACACACATTGGAGGTTGCCGGCAATTCCGCTTGAGGCAAAAAGGTCGAGCACGGGTACGGAATAATGCTCACATACCTCTTTTATTGCTCTTACGTAGTCGACGAGCGGTTTTTGCTCCACTCCCTCGGGTTTCCATACACCTGCGGTGCCGTCCTCGTACATTCTGTGAAGGGGCGTCATAAACACTATTTTTCCACTCGGGTACTTCTCTATCAGCTTCGGGATAAGGTTATGAAGTGCACCGTAAAAAGTAAAGACCGTTCTGTCATTCATACTGCCAAGCGGTGCCTGACCGTGACCGTAATCGTTCGTTCCTCCGAACACGACAACAAGATCGGCATCTGCGTCCATCTCGTCGGCGCGCATAATAAAATCTCTGTCAAACGGGTCGGACGGGTTAAGAACCGTCTGTCTTGCTATTCTCGTGCCACCCACACCGTAGCCTCTTGCCTCTTTAAGACCGTAATTCTCTTTTAATACGTTAAAAAAGATATGCTCCGCCGAGCTTGTCCCGACGCCCTCGGTTATACTGTCGCCGAGAAAATTTGCCTTTATGCCACGAAGTTCCATAATAAAATCTCCTTAAAAAATGGTTAGCCTTTACACTAACCATTTTATCATATTTTATTATTTTTTCAAGCGGAATTTCAAATTTCCTGATTGAAATTTTCACGGCTCAAAAAAGCCTTGAGCTTCGGGCTTTTCGGACTCCCAAAAAGTTCGTTCGGCTCACCCATCTCCTCGATAACTCCGTCCGCCATAAATATGACTTTATCCGATACGTTTTTGGCAAACTCCATCTCGTGGGTTACTATTATCATCGTGCGATTATCGGACTTTAACGACCTTATAACGCGCAACACCTCGCCCGTGAGCTCGGGGTCAAGGGCAGAGGTCGGCTCGTCAAAGCAAAGTATTTCGGGGTTTAGCATAAGCGCACGCGCTATTGCAACGCGCTGCTGTTGACCGCCCGATATCTGACACGGATAGTTTTTCGCTTTTTCGGAAAGTCCCACTTTTTTAAGAAGCTCCATCGCTTTTTCTTCGATTTGTTCTTTCGGAGTGTTCTTTTCTTTAAGCTTTACGGCAAGGGTGAGATTGTCAAGGACGTTATATTGCGGGAAAAGATTGAACTGTTGAAAAACAAGTCCGAAGCGGAGCTGTGCCTCCTCTGTTATAACGGGCTTCTCACCCGCCTTTGCGGAATAAACATCTTCTCCTTTTACGAGAATTTCGCCCTCGTCGGCTTTTTCGAGGAAATTAAGGCAACGAAGAAGCGTCGTTTTACCGCCGCCCGACGAGCCTATTATACTTAAAACCTCGCCCTCCTCAAGTGTAAAGCTTACGTTTTTCAGTACCTCAAGGTCGCCGAATTTTTTTGAAAGATTTTTTACTTCAAGTGCTTTCATAAAACGACTCCCCCTTTACACGTTATAGTAGGACATCTTCTTTTCGGCTTTGCGTAAAAGAACGGTAAGAAGTCCCGAGAAAATAAGATAAAACGCACCCGTATAGAAAAGCGGCCACAAAATACCCTCGAGCTTGATATATTTTTGCCCGAAGAAGATTATCTCGTAGTAGCCTATTATTCTCGCAAGGGACGTGTCTTTTACAAGAGTGATTATCTCGTTTGACATAGGAGCTACTATTTTTCTTACCACCTGCATAAGAATTACGCGGAAGAAGGTGTCCTTTTTGCTCATTCCGAGCACCTGACAAGCCTCGTACTGTCCCCTCGGCACGTTCTCTATTCCGCCCCTGTATATCTCGGAGAAATAGCAGGCGTAGTTTACCGAAAAAGTGATATAGGTAGCCATCTCGACGGAAAAAGCGGTCCAACCGAGAAGCCCCGGACCGTAAAAGACGATTATTAACTGAAGCATAAGAGGAGTTCCCCTTATTATCCACACCAGCGTGCGCATAAGCCACCGTAGCGGTTGGAACTTCGACATACTGCCGAAGCAGATAAGAAGCCCGAGCGGTATCGCTATGAGCAAGGTTATCAGAAATATTTTAACCGTTGCGCCGAAGCCCTCTAAAAGATAGAGCGTTACGCTCAAAAAATCCGTATTCATTGAAATTATCCTTTTTTAATAAATAGAGTGAAAAGCGGCCGGAGCAAGCCGCCCGCCCTACGATGCGCCGTGCACAGCAAGGCCTGACCGTATATCCCTTTTACGCTCTTACAGGGCTGTCGCAAAATTGCAACAGCCCCGTTTATTCGTTAGTTTTAATCTACGTTTTTAAGAAGCGATTTTGCAAGAACGTAGTCTATTATGCAAGCGTCCGAAGTTCCTGCCGACACCTCGAGGAGTGCGTCAACCTGTGAGCCTACTTCCTTTATTGTAGAGGTTTTGAAGTTCTCGGTTGCCTGGCTGTATCCTGCGGAGCCGCCCTCAACTGCAATCTGCTTGCCTGCGAGCTTGTCTGCCGAGTCAAAAGCTCCCTCTTTTATTACGAGCACCTGACCGTTTACCATATAGGTTCCGCTAACCTCGCAAGCGTTGAGTATAGCGTCTGTTACGGTCATTCCGTTCCATATGCAGTCTATGTTCTTCGCCGCAAGATCAATGAGTTTATTGTCCCAGTCTATCTCCACGAATACTGCCGTAACGCCGAGCTTTTCCGCAAACTTATTTGCCATATCTGCGTCATAGCCTATCCACTTGCCGTTTGCGTCCTGATAGTCCATTCCATCAAACACCGTAACGCCTACAACAAGAGTTCCCTTGCCCTTTATGTAGTCATAGTCTGAGGTGGAGGTTGCCTTTGACGTTCCGTTTTCAAAGGTCGAAACTATGCTTCCCTCGAGGCCGTAGGTCTTTGCGATGTTGGTTGCCGTTCCGTTTCCGTAGAGCTCGGCAAACATTTCGTCAAGTCTTACGGCAAGGTCGGAACCTTTTCTGAACGCTACACCGTAGTTTTCCTGTGAGAACACGTCCGTTTCAAGAACGGTAAGTCCGTCATAAACGTTTCCTTTGTTTCCGCAAGATGAGAATGCGGCGACTGTGAAGCAGAGCGTTAATGCTGCCAAAATAACAGAAAGTATCTTTTTCATTTTCTTTTTTCTCCTTTAATGCTTTAATGTTTTAACACTTTACTCTGTTAAAGTGACTACATTATATCACGCCGATATTGCCTTGTCAATACCTTTTTTGAAATTTTTTTAATTTTTTTGAAAAAGTCCAAAAAGCCCCGAAATATCTGCTTTCCGAGCTTAACTTTATAATAACGGAGCAAGACGGCACTTTTGCCGTCTTGCTCTCAAAATAATATGGGAAAGGTAAAGAGTATTTCACGCAGAGAGGAATATATATCGAGAATCTGACTCGGCGGCAGAGGATTTTTGCCCTTGCCGCACTCTATTGTAAAGGACGGCTTGTTAAACTCCTTTATAAACCAGTCCGTAAGGCCGCCGTATGACGCAGTCCCCTCCGCTTCGGAAAGGCGGTAGCCCGTCATTCTCGATACGAGCTTTGCTATGTGCGCGGACTTTTCGGGCTCTTTTCCCATTGATTTATAATATATCTCCTCGCCCTGTGTGTGAAGGGTGATTATCCCCTCTATATCATCCGAATTGTATCTTATGAAATTGGCAAGGGCGGCGCACTCCGGCTCGCTCTCGGGGCTCTGCCCGCTGTATTTGCTCTTGCCCGCCGAAATGCCCTCTCTTTTTTCAATTTCCTTATATTCGTTGAAATACGCGTCGTAATTGTGGTTTAAGTCAACGCCTCTTGCATTTGCGTTCCAATCGGAAAAATCATCGCCGCCGTTATACGATATTACGCGCTCCTTTATGGGATTGTTCTCGCCAACACCGTTTAAGCGGTACTCCACCCCGTCGGGATTTAGCATTGGGACGACGAATATCTTCCTCATTTTATAAAGAGAAAATATATCTATTCCGAAAACCTTGCCACCCTTTTTATAAGCCCCGACATACTCCTCGATAAACGAAATTATTGCGGAGGTACACACGTTTTCCGCCGCGTGATGAGTTGATACGTACAAAACGCTCTTTTGCGCACCTTTATCCCCGAGGGTGACAAGCGGTATCGGTCTTGACATAATACTGTTTCCTATGTAAGACATTTTCACCGCCTCCGAGCGCGACGTAAGGTCATCAAGCTTTTTTATCATATCTTCATATCCAAGTTCTTTGCAAAAATCCATTTTAATCCTCCTTACTGTGAAAAAAGAGTGAAATTTTAATGTTTTTTATTAAAATGAACAAATTCGGACTTTTTTTTCGGTTTCGTTTGTGTTAGAATATATACATATATATAATAAGGCAGGTCATTATGAAAAAAGAATATTTTAAGTATGCGTCGATAGCGGTTATCGGCTCGGCTTTACTTTCGGTCATCTTTTCAATATTATTCTTCGTTGCGGACACGAACATTGTGGAAGCCACCCCACTGCTCGACGTGCTTGCGTACGTAAAAAAATCGTTTGACATTCTTGCGCTGTTCATAGGCTACGCAACGGTAATATTCACGTTTGCCAAATTCGGAACGACGGACGGGCTTTGGTCCGTGGCTCTGTTCTTCTGCTCGTTTTTAATATCGGTCGTATGGCAGATAGTCGGTACTTGCATAGATGCACAGGAGCACTCGCTCGATTTTATAGTCTTTACATTATATTATTCCTTCGGCAGCGGATTTATTACCCAGATGATACCCGCGGCGCTCATTGCGTTCCTTGCGTACAAGTTCACACTTGGCAAGGCTGAAAATCCGACGAAATTTATAAGTATGAAAAATCCCGCGCAAAAGACGATGATAATATCCACCCTTATAATTTTCGGCGTAAATTTATTGCTCTCTCTTTCCATAGATATATTCCCGCTTCTTATCGAGGAGAACTTCTATATCACCGTTGAGGAGTTTAAGTACATACTGTTCAGCCTTATGCAGACGGTTATATATTATCTCGTAGTTCAATACGTCGTATATTTTGCGATGTATAAGCTATACACCGTATATACGAATAACTGTGAAAAAGAAAAAATATAGAACGGAGAATTTTATGAAAAAGAAAATACTTTCCTTAATACTTGTCGTTATTTTCGCTCTGCCGCTTGTTTCCTGCTTCAGAAGCGACAATAAATACGATTACGATATGAGCAAATATATAACTCTCGCAGATTACAACGGATATGAGGTTATCGTAAATCTTGACGATATATCGCGCTCGATAGACTCTGTCTTGCTTGACATGGCAACCGATTACAGAATAAAATCGGGTGATACGGTATACGTTGAAATTCTTAACCCCTGCTATGTGGATCATCTTAAAGACAAAGACGGAAATCTTGTTAAGGATCCAGCCGGAAATTTAATAGATCAAAAGGGTGAAAAAATACCCGCGCTTGCCAATGATAATCTGAAAATAGAAAACGTCTGCAGCGGCAGTTATGCACCTGATCTTGAAATAGGGATAGTGGGCTCCAAGATTGGAGAAATTGTATCGCTTAAAATAAAACTTCCCGACGACTTTGCAAATGCGGAATATGCGGGAAAAGAAGTCTTTATGGACGTAAAAATCAAGGACAGAGCCTGCAAATTGGGTGACGGCGTTACCGTATCCTATACCGGCTACTACACAAATAATGACGGCGGAAAGAAAATCGGCGATGACGGAAAGCCCGTAACGTTTGACTCGAGCGATTCGGCAAAATTCTACCTCGGCTCGCACCTTGCAATAGAAGATTTTGAACAAAATATAATAGGGCTCCGGCTCACCGACGATAAATCGACCGAGGTTGCCGAAAATACGAAAGAATTTTTTGCAAGGTTCCCCGATGACTACGGAATGGAATCCTTAAACGGTCAGACCGTTATCTTTGAGGTAACGCTCACGGGTATTCTCGAGGTGCCGGTATTCAACGACGAGTTTGTAAAAGCAAACTATTCGGACTATTCGACCACCGAAGAACTTGAACAGTACCTTATCGACAACTACGTAAAGAACACCGTTTACACACACCTTATAAACGACAGTACCGTTATAAAATATCCGAAATCGGAATACAAAAAAATAGAGGACAAAACAAAGGATACCGAGGAATATATCAAGAAAACCTCCGGCATGAAATTTGACGATTATTTAGATTATTATTACGGTATGACAAGAACGGAATATATAGAATCACTAATTCTTATGGAAATGATCTACTATTCGATATCGAAGGCGGAAAACATAGTTCCCTCGCAGGAGGCTCTTGATGCGGCGCGCGACGAGGCAATTGAGAAATACAAGAATATTTATATGTCTGAATACAAAAAGAGCGAAAGCGAGGCGCTTGCTGCGGCAACGGAACTCGTTGATATGGACAAATCTGTTTATTATGAGAACGTTATGTATAAAATGGTAGATGAATTTATTATCTCGGCGGCAAAGGTAGTAAAGAACGACAAGACGTTTACCTCCGTTACCGAGGAAAGAGCAGGCAAATAAATACAGGGCTGTTGCACTTAGCAACAGCCCTTGTTTTTTGCTTTTATTTACTCTGCGTAACCGTTAAGAACGGAGTTAAGATAGTTCTGGCTCTTTTGCGAATATTTCGAGATATCCATAAGCATTACGACGTCCTGAATGGAAAATGCGTCTTTACCTTTCAGAGTTGCGCCAAGATACTCCGTGCGGCTCAAATTGCTCGTTTTGTCCTTAACCGTGATATACGCTTGAATTTCAACGTTCTGATAAGCACTTATATTCTTACCCTTACTTATATCCTTAGTAACTACCGAGAATATTTTGCCGTTCTTTATGCTCTTGGTTGCTCCCTTTCCGTAGTAAACTCTTGTAAGGGTATTCCCACCGTAGGTAGCGGTTGTTCCGACCTCTACATCGTACCCCGCTTCCTCTATTTTCTTTATTATTTCTTCGTCTACCGTAAAGGTTGCGGCAATTCCCGACGGGTTGCCCTGATACCTTATAGCCACGCCCTCGTAACCGAATGCGTCAATTGCGAAAGCAGGCTCTTTCGTTACCTCGGTATATCCGCATGCCGCACATTTGATATATGAAAATCCGGGAGTGAGATAAGAAGCACTGCTTACCATCTTCGGAAGGAGTGCGTGGTTACCCTCTCCGCACGAATTTCCCTCAACTACCGTTACCGTTGCAGACGCGACGTTGAAATCAACGTTTTGCAAGGTTTCACCCGAAAGCTTTTTAACCTCGGAGCCTTCTTTTAAGACTTCTATTTTGTACGTATCGCCCACTTTGGCGTCATCGGGCAGCTTGAACGTCATATAAAGAAGCGATTCTCTTACCTTATTTACGTTTTCCTGACCGTCCTTCATATCGTGGTTGCCGATATACGTATATACTCCGTCTTGCGCGCCTATATCCTGATTGTATATCGGAGATTTTTGAAGCTCCTTGAAGAAGCTGCCGTTTTCAACGTACAGAAGCTCAAGCGCGGTATCGTATTTTATTTTCAGTTTCACGCAGGATATCGGCGTCGTATCGTCTATTCTGACCTCAACGCGAACGGTACCCGATGCAAAGCTCTGTGCGTCCTGTGCGCTGACGGTAGGCGTGCCTGCGGCAAATATCTGCATCGGAAGCACCATAACCATAAGAGATGCTATTACAAGGAAAAGCGATAAAAATTTTTTCATTTTTCTCCCCTTCTCGTATGTTTTTCATACTTATATATCATATTCTATCACATTATTTTCCGCTTGTCAACAAAAACCCTTTCGGTTTTTCAGAAAGGGTAAAAAACAACTTTTGTGTGTTGTTAACAGACATAAAATTAAGAACACTTTACACAACACTCCATATCAAGATTTTTATTATTCTCAAGCAGTCTCTTGATTCTTAAAGCTACTCCTG
>CAMGRB010000003.1 GCA_946061315.1 uncultured Clostridia bacterium
TCTTCTGTTCGAGGGCGACGGTCTGGCCGCGTCTGCGGTTCAGGGTGAAGGTGTGGGTGCTGGCGGCGACGGGGACGGGGGCGTCGGTGCAGGCGTCGTGCCAGGCGGAGGCGGCCTGTTCGGGGGTGAGGTGGAGGGTGAGGGGGCCGTCCCATTTGGCGTGGACGGCGAGCCAGTTTTGGGCGGCGCTGACGTGGTCTCCGCGTCGGGAGTAGAGGTGGACGCCGGCATCCTGGGCGAAATGCTGGAGGAGGGCGACGGGGAGGGTGGGGGAGGCGGACCAGATGGAGGTCCAGGAGGGGAAGGTCTTGCGGAGGAGGGTGGCGCCGTCGGAGCCCTGCCGCAGGGGGACGGCGGTGGCGTCGACGCCGTAGCCGAGCGTCTCGGCGTCGGGGTCGGCGCCGTAGAGGCGCGGGCTGACGCTGCGGTGGGGGCCGTAGAGGAGCCGCTGTCCGGTGACGAGCGTCTCGGTGAGCATGGAGGAGGTGCAGGCGCAGGGGACGAGGCGCATGCCGGTCATGCGGCAGACATGTTCGGTGGAGAGGCCGTCCTGGTGCCAGACGTCGGGGGCGTGGACCCAGACGAGGGTTCGTCCGTCGGCCTTTAGGTGGCGGTCGATGAGTTCGCGGAGGTCGTCCGCGATGAGGTGGGCGTTGGGGAGCAGGACGAGGCGGTACTGGCCGAGGCGTCCCTGGCTGACGAGCTGCGGAAGGTCCTCGAGGCGGAAGGCGTCGAAGGGGGCGCCGATGGCGGCGAGCTCCTGGAGCTGGAGTTCGAGCATAGAGCCGGAGAGGACGTCGAGGGTGCGCGAGACGGAGAGCGAGCGGTCGGAGATGAGGACGGCGACCTGGGCGATGGACTGGCGGTCGTCGAGGTGTCGCTGGGCGAAGCGGGTCAGTTGGCGGATGGTCTCCATGAGGTCGGGAGAGCGGAAGGAGCCTTCGCCGAAGAGATCCATGAACCACTGGGCCATGGGGCGCGATAGAAACCTCCAAAGAAAAGAGCACCATAATTCTCTATGGCGGAAAGCTCCTTAATAATATCGCAATGGGCAAATACAATAACAATCCCGTAAATGCTCAAGTTTATTCAAACGGATATATATACGTTTCCGACAAGGTCACGGTAGAAGACGGTGAATGTGCATCACTTGACGGAAATACTTATACCGTTGCAAAGACGTATTTTTATACAAATAATAATTATAAGCCTTTGGATATAACGTCGACCGTCATCTACGCAAAAGACGGCTCTGCTCTTGGGTACGGATATTGCGGCAGCAAAACTATTTACCTCAAAAACGGCAATACGATAGATAACTTTGACGGCTGCAGTATAACCTTAACCCCTGACGATTACGTTTATTCAAAGAGCAATACGACCTCGTGCCTTTACTATTTTGATATAGAAAGCATAAATATATCCGAAACGATGACGAGCAACGTTTATTATTTCGGAGAAGAAATGGCACACAAATACGAGCTTACCGAAACCAAGGACGCGACCGATACCGAGGCGGGATATCAAAGATACACCTGCTCCGAATGCGGTGACAGTTACGACGTTATACTTGAGCCGACGGGCTGCGAGCACGATTATGAAATAACCGACGTTGCCTCAACCTGTACGGAGCGCGGATATAAGATAAAAAGGTGCAAAAAATGCGGCTTTGAGATGCAATACGACTTTGTTAACAAGCTCGGCCACGATTATATTACCGACGTGGTGCCGGCTACCTGCCTTGCAGAAGGCTATATAGACGTAACCTGTTCAAGATGCGATTATCATACTCACGATATTTACCCCATACTTTCTCATACATACGTTCTCGAAAAGACATACCCGTCGCTTCTTTACCGTTGCGTAAACGGATGCAATCAAAAGGTAGAAAAGACGTATATATCTTATCGCAAGGGCCTTGGCAGCTGGGCAAGTGACGAAGCAAAGGAATTTACCCTGGAAGGCGGAGATGTCAGATACACCGTCGAGGTTGAAATCGGTCAGAAGATAACCGTGGGTCAGACGCTTGACGGAGTGGATATTGCTCACCAGACGGACAGCGGAAGCCAGATTTTCTTTGGCTGGTACACCGAGCAGGGCGAGGTGTTCTCATACGGCGACGAGATAACCGTAGAGGGCAATATGGTATTCTACGAGGCGTACGGATATGAGATTGACAGCACCAACTACAAGGACTACTTCTACAAAGGATGGAGATTTTTAAGGCTTACCTCGGACCTTGAACCGACATCAACTCTCGGTTTTGACGGCGGTACGGCAGGACTTGGAGTTATAGACTTAAACGGACATAATATAACCTTCAAAAACGCAACCGAAGGTGATCAGTACAATAACAGAGCATTTTCTTCAAACCGTCACGGAGTTATACTCATAGGCGAAGGCGTAATAACTCATATTGCCTCCGATACGAACAAGGAATTTATGTACACGGAGTTCCACGGCTACGGTGACGGAAATAAAGATACGCTTATCCACACACTCTGGGTAGGTAAGAACGTAACGATCAATACGACGGGACCGTTGTTCTGCTATCAAAGTACGAACACTACCCCGATAATAAAGATAGCCGGAACGGTAAATGCAAAATCCCTTTGCAACGTAAAGGGCGCCACGGTCGAGATTTATCCGAGTGCAAATATTACGTTTACCGACAGCACGAAGCTTTCAAACACTACGGATGCTCCCGTACAAGTCAATATATACGGCGGCGATATAAATCTTCCCGAAGGAATAGCGGATATATCGGCTTATCTGGTACCGAGTGCAAAACTTTATAAGTATCAGATATCCGGCGGTACTTTCAATATTGACGTACCCGATGAGTTTATATATACGGAGTGCGAGCTTTATCACGATGCGGTAATAGCACCTGAATACGTTGTTATACTCAAATGTACAAACGGAACGCACGTGTTTGAAAAGCACTCGACCGAAACGATATGCGGAGAATATCTGTGCTCCTGCGGAGTTTCAATAGGCGGCACAATCGGACACTTGTTCGATACAATAACATCGATAGCATACCCCGACGGATTTGATATGAGAGGTGACAGCAGATACAGATGTACCGTATGTCAGATCTGGGACAACGTTGACGTAGGAACGGCAGAGCCGATTTTCATAGCGCTCGGCTACTCCGCAAAGAAGAACAACACCTCAATTTACGGCGGATTTGTCGTAAATGTTGACGCTCTTAATGCATACAATTCCTACCTTGAACCCGGCAAGGAATTAAAGTACGGCATAATAGTATCAAACGTAACGGGCAAGGACGCACTTACTGTTGCAGATGGCTCGATAGATACAAACTCCGTAATGGCGGAGATAAAGGACCATACGCTTACCCGTATCGGTATATCCGTAAACGGACTTGACCCGACTGTTGCAAACCACGTAAATCTTCAGATAGTAATAAGCGCATACGTAATAGACGAAAACGGAAATATGAGCTTCGTACAAAAGGACGGAGCAACGGACGGAAGCTATTACACCTCGGGCATGACGGTAAACGGCACGGAAAACGCCCTCGGCATTATGACGCTCAAACAGGTCGCATACCTCTCAAGCGGAGTGGTACTTGAGCCCGTAACGACCCCCAAAGAAGAAACAGTATAATACACACGCATTAACTTAAAAAGCAGAGCGATTTTCGCTCTGCTTTTTTAGTTGGCTCCATCGCTTCCTCTACCACGGGAACCCCCAAAGCTCATTCTTCACTTCGGGGAACCCCTACCACGCGAACCCACCAATTTTGCGGCGGGACGGTCAAGACCGTCCCCTACGGGCACGCTCATTTCGGGGAAGAAGGCTTTTCGGCGGGAGCAAGCCGCCCGCCCTACGACAAAATTCCTAAAAATCCTTCGTTTAACAATTTACAATCCCTCCGTCACGGCATACGCCGTGCCACCTCCCTTTGCACAAGGGAGGCGTTTTGGGGGTTCACGTCGTAGGGACCGGCGTCCTCGACGGTCCGATTGTGAAAAAATAACGGATTTTGTAGGGGTCGGCGTCCTCGACGGTCAGTTTGTAAAAAGGTAACGGTTTTTCGTAGGGCAGGGGCTTGCTCCTGCCGCAAGGGAGGCTTTTCATTCCTTACTCCTCATCCACCGCTGACGCGGTCCCCCTTCTCCCACAGGAGAAGGCTTTTAACCACTCTACTTCTTCCTTTTTCACTTTTACCTATTACTTTCAACCGCTCCCGCCGTTTTTGGATTTTGTACGCTCGTTTTTAAGGCCGAAAAAATTGTCGAAAAATTTTTTTGATTTTTGAAAAAGTGTACCACTTGGTACCACTTTTTTTATGCAATAATTGAGTTGTGCAAGCGAGCAGATACCAAAGGATGAGGGGGAGAAATGAGTGAAAAAAGCAAAGGCGACGGTTTGAGCGCTCCGACAAATGCGGACGGTACGTTATTCGGAGAACAGATGAAAATATCGGGCGATGCGATTAAAAAGGGCGATTATGAAAAACTCTTTTCGGGGGCAGAGATGCCTACGGAGGCAAAGGAAGTAAAAAAAGCCTCTCGGAGAGGGAGGGCGGAGGCAACAAAATCGGGCAAGGAAACAAATAGCGTTTCGTTCCCGTCCTCACTTGAAAAAATTCTTTCCATGCGCATAGCCGACGGCAGCGTCCCCGAGGCGCTGACCAAGACGAAGCTCGGGAGCGATATAACGTATCAGGAGGCAATTTTGCTGGCGCAGGTAATGAAAGCACTAAACGGGGACACACAAGCCGCCGTATTCGTGCGGGATTCCTCGGGCAACAAGCCGAAGGACTGCGCCGTTTTCACAAAATCCAAAAAATTTGAGGACCTTTGATAAATGCCCGCTTGCACAAAACGAGGGGAGGAGAGAGCACGGTAAAAAAGGAAATAACGGTAGAGGATCTTATAAAAAAGAGAAAGCAAAGATGGGAAGAAAGGCACGATATGAATTTCGATGCCGAGCTTACCTCTGCCATTGCGGATAAAATTATCGACACTCCGTCGCTTACAAAGGCGATATTGGAAAAGCCGTATTTACTGATAGAATGTTGCTTTTCGCTTGTCGACAAGAAAAAAAGGAACGTTCCGTTTTTCTTAAATGAAGTCCAGCGAGATTTCATAGAGAAGCTCGAGCAAAACGGACGCTCAAAACCTTATTTTATCCTGAAGGGCAGACAGCAGGGCTTTACAACCGTCATAACCGCAATACAACTTGCCTATGCGATAGTTACGAAAAATTTTGCGGGCTTTACGTTAGCCGACAGAGATGATAACACAAAGGCGATATTTATCGACAAGGCAAAGGTTATGTATAGCGCCCTGCCCGAAAGGCTCAAACCAACCGAGAAGTTCAACTCGGTAAACGAGCTTTATTTTGACAAACTCAACTCATCGTGGCGCGTTGCCTCGGCAACGTCAAACGTGGGAAGAAGCCGAACGCTTTCCTTTATACATTACTCGGAGGTCGCCTTTTACCGTTGTCCTCTCTCCGACCTTCAAAAATCCATTGCCGAGGCGGCGACAAAGGACGCTCTTTGCATCTATGAAACTACGGCAAACGGCTTCAACGAGGCAAAAGAACTGTGGGACGGCGGCTCCTGTGTCAATCTTTTCTACGAGTGGTGGAAAACTCCCGAATACGTATCGGGCGAGTACGAGTATCTTGAAAATTGCGACGATTGGTTAAGACGCCGTTTAACCTTTCTTGCAGAAAAGGGGCTTTCAAGAGAACAGATGGCATGGTACGCAAAAAAGTATTCCGCCTACATAGACAAAAACGCGATAAAGCAGGAATATCCGTGCACGCCCGAGGAGGCGTTCATATCAAGCGGAGAATGTGTTTTCGACAAGGAGCAGATAAGCAACTATCTCGGTGTTTTCGATATAAAGAGCGAAAAAGGCTCTTTTGAATATGTAAAGAGAGCACACGAAATACGGGGTATAAAAGGAGAGCTTGTCGGGTGCGAGTATTCGCTTGAAAATATACGCTTTGTGCCGTGTGAGGCGGGGTATATATCCGTCGTCGAGGAGCCGATAAAGGACAGACCTTACGTCATAGGTGCCGACACGGCGGGTAGCGGTGCCGACTACTTTACGGCAAAGGTGATAGACAACACAAACGGCAAATGTGTGGCGACCTTGAGAAAACAAAGGTTTGACGAGGATCTTTTTGCGGAGCAGATATACTGCCTTGGCAAGTATTATAACGACGCCTTGATAGGAGTGGAAACGAACTTTTCACGCCATCCGGTAAGAGTGTTAAAAAGCCTCGGATATACGAATCTGTACGTGGCGAAAAGCCTTTCCACCATGTCGGACAAAACGGAGAACTACTACGGGTTTATAACCTCCTCCGTCACAAGACCGATAATAATATCCAACCTTGTGTCGATAATGCGTGAAAACATACGTCTTGAAACCGACAGGGAAACGCTTAAAGAAATGACGACCTTTATAAAGAGGGACGACGGGAAATGGGCGGCGGCAGACGGAGCGCACGACGATCTCGTTATGGCGTCGGCAATAGCGCACTACATAGCAATAGACAATCCTCACGCGCCGATTCTGTCCTGCCCCGAATACGAAGAAAATAATTATATGGAGTGGTAATATGTTTGGAAAACCAAAATTTAAGGAGATTTACGAAAGGCTCTCCCATCTTGAATTTGAAAATTACAGGCTTGAAAAAAGAGTGGGTGAGCTTGAAAAGCATTTGCCCGAATCGAGAGAAAAAGACGCACCGTCCTGCAAGCAGATAATCGACGAGTGGCTAAACGGAAAATCGTGAGGGGAGGGGTATGATGAACGACAAATACAACGGCGAGGAAACGACTTACCTCTGGTCCCTTTACGAAAAAGGGCTTGACTATCAGAACAGAATAGGGTTAAGGAGAGATATTCCCGTTTTCGTAAAGTTTTTTGAGGGCAAGCAATGGCCCGATTCTACGGAGAATACCAAAAATCTCCCGCGCCCCGTCGTCAATATCGTAAAAATGATATGTCGCAACAAGAAATCTTCGATTTTATCGACACCCGTGCGCATAATTTTCAAAAACTACGATGCAAAAATAGACGTGGAGCGCTTCAACGCATTCGCCGAAAATCTCTTTAAGGAGATGAGGCAGGACGAGGCGGATAAGCTGGCAATAGACGACGCGGTCAAAAAAGGCTCTTATTTCTATCATTACTATTGGGACCCGTCGGCACAGGGCACGGACGGCGAGATAGAGGGCGGACTTCGTTGCGAGATAATTGACCCGCTTAACATATTCTTTTCAAACCCCGCGCAAACGGACGAGCAAAAGCAGAAATGGATACTTATTTCATCAAGAGAGGAGATAAAGGCACTTACGGAGCGCGCCGACGGCGACGCCGAAACGGAGCTTATAGAGCCGGACGGCGAGGACAAAGAGAGCTGCACCGTGCTGACAAGATATTTCCGCATAAACGGGGAGGTCTTTTGCGAGAGGGCGACGAAAACCTGTGTAATAAACAAGCCTTTCCCGATAACTCCCGATACCGAAAGGGCGAGAGAGGAGCTTTTCGGAAAGAAGCAGACAGTCAAAGACGGAAGAAAAGAGGATACCCCTTGTACCTGGGCAAGTAACGGAAAAACCGACACTCCCGAGGCAAAAATCTTTGAAAAAAGGGAAAAAGCCACGCTTTATCCGATAGTTTGCGGCTCTTATGAAAGACGCGAAAAGAGCATTTACGGCATATCCGAGGTCGAGGGGCTTATCCCTAACCAGAAGGCTATCAATTTCAATATAGCAATGTCGCTCTTAAACGCGCAGGAGGTGGCGTGGGGCAAGTACATAACGCTACCTAACGCGCTGAAGGGGCAAAAGATCTCCAACGTGCCGGGGCAGGTGCTTGTCGATTATACGGGCACGGGCGACGGCATAAAGAAAATGAGCGAGCAATCTATGTCAAACGCGCCCATGGATATGGTGGAATCGATAATAAACCTCACCCGTTCCTCGTGCGGCTCCTCCGAGGTTATGACGGGGGAAACGGTAGGAACGAATATGTCGGGCGCGGCAATAGCCCAGCTTCAATCTCAGGCACAGCTTCCCATCGAGGAGATGAGAAACGAGTTCTGGCTCGTAAAGCAGAAGCAGGGCAGGGTCGTTGCGCAGTTTATGAAGCTTTTCTATTACGGCAGAAGATTTCTTAAAACCGTATGCACGGACGACGGCACGCCGTACTGCGTTTGCGACAGCTTTTCCTCGGCGGATTACAAATCGGCGCAGTTTGACGTTACGGTCGAGGCTACAAGCGGCTTAAAGTCCTCGGCGGCAAGCGATATAAGCATGCTTGACGAGTGCCTTAAAAACGGCAAGATAAGCCTTGAAACTTACATAAGAGCATATCCCTCGTCGGCGATAACCAACAAGGAAGAAATTTTGCGCCAGATCGAGCGCGAGAAAAAAAGCGACGGGGAGTGTCTGAAAAAAGAGAACGAGGAACTTAAAAAGGAGCTTGAAAAAACAAATTCAAAGCTCAAAGAACAAAGCGGCACGATAGATAAAATAACCGCGCTGATAGAGGAAAACGAGCGCCTTAAGGTTATGATAGCCGAAAAATATACGGAAAGGAGAAAAAGATAATGTCCGATACCGAAAAAGCACAAAGCGGTGAAATCGCAGAGGAAAAAGTCAAAAACGCCGGGGAAGTGTCCGAAATATCCGAAAAAGAAAGTGAAAAATTGCAGGGGAGTGAGGGCGAAGGCGAAAAAACGGGTGAAGCAAAAGACGGAGAGCCGGCAGAGCCTTCTGAAAAGAGCGAGGAAAAGCAAAGCGCCGAGAAAGGCATATATACGAAGGAGCAAACCGACGAGCTTTTGAAGGCATATCCCACGCTCGATATAAACGCGCTTGAAAACGACGAACTTTTTGGGTCATTTTGCGAGGGAAAAGGCGAGGGAGTGTCGCTTAAAAAGCGATACGAGCAGTACGTGAAATTTTATGAGGACTTTGAAAAAAGAAGCTCCTACCGTCTTGCCGCCGCACGTGCAAGCGCAGGCTCTCTTGCCGATACCTCCTCACACGAGGACGGGTATTTCACAAAAGAACAGGTGATGGCAATGTCACCCGATGAAATAAGAAAAAATTACGACGCTATAAGAAAAAGTCAGAATAATTGGTAATAGCGGAAAACAAAACGGTTTTCACTTTTTGCAAAACGGACGGCGCCGATGCTCATCTTTTGCGGATAGCAGTTTGTTTTTGGGGCGGGGCAGCGCCACCCTGCTTGCTAAAAGAGAAAAAAGTGCGCTTTTCGTTATTTACCGAAAATTTATAAAAAAGGAGAACAAAAATGGCATACAGCAATTTTATTCCGTCGGTATGGGCGGAAACGATCAACAGAGAGCTTGAAAGACAGTGCGTCTTTGCAGGCGACTGTAACAGAATTTACGAGGGTGAAATTTCAAGAAAGGGTGACAGCGTTCACATCCTCGGCGTCGGCAAACCGACTATCAAGTCAATCGAACGCGCAAACGCAAGCGGAGAGATTGACGCGGCAGAGGAAATAGAGGACACCTCAACGATCCTTACCGTAAATCAGATAAGATATTTCAACTACAAGGTGGGAGATATCGACAAGGCGCAGGCTGTCGGCGGTCTTATGGACGCGCTCTCAAAGGAAACCTCGGAGGGTCTTGCAAACGAGATGGACAGATACATAGCCAATATGGTGCTTGACTCCACGGTTGAAAAACTCACCTCGGAGGACACGCTCATAACGAGCGCAAACGTCCTTTCCACTCTTGACGACGCGATTGAGAAGCTTCAGGAGAACGACGTAAACTTTTCGGGCGGCGTAGTTATAACCGTATCGCCGAGATTCTATAAGCTTTTCAAGCAGGCTTACGTAGGCAAGGACACGGACAACTCCGCAATGCTCGAAAACGGCAAGGTCGCAATGTACGGAAACGTTACCGTAAAGCTCTCCAACAACGTTGCAAAGAGCAATTCGGGCGCTACCGACAACATTATGATCCGCACCAAGAGAGCGATCGCATTCGTAAATCCTCTCACTCACACCGAGGCGTACAGACCCGAAAAGTCTTTTGCCGACGCGGTTAAAGGCTTTGCCCTTTTCGACGGCAAGGTCGTTCGTCCGAAGGAAATAATCAATATCAACGTTAAGTATGAGTAAGGGAAAACGGATAACGCCGATAAAGCTTATCATATTTCCTTAAAAACTTAAAATCTCCGTAGACACGTTGCCGCAAGACAACGTGTCTATAGGAAAGAAAGGAGAAAAAATGAAACTTGGTGAAATAAAGACGGAGGCTATGCTCCTTATGTTCCCCGACGTAAACCTTACTTGCGCAAAGGAAAAGTGGGAAGATACCTCATACGAGGCGACCTCCTACGATAGCGCGGGCGCATCGGAGAGCGATTTGGAAAACGAAAGTTCGGAGTTGCTTCTTGCACTTTCCTCCGATTCTAACTATTTGCCTTACATAAACGGTATGGCAGGAGCGATAAACCGTTGCTTTTCGTATCTTGAAAGTCACTTTTTAATACCGTATAAGAAAGCGGAGCTAAAAGACGGCAAGGCTATGGGGAACAAAATATCGTTTGAATTGCCTGATGACGTCTTTTGCGTCGGCAGAGTTGCTTTTTCTGGCGACGGAGTGTATGTCGGCAACGTGGGCTTTGAGCATATCGGGGCAAAAACGGTGATAGTGCCAAGAATGCGTTCTGACGGAGTGTATACGGTTATTTACACTCCTTACCTTGAAAGAATAAAGCGCACAACGAGCGACTTTTACGAAATACCGCTTCCCGAGCCTGTCGCATCTATGATACCTTACTTTATAAAGGGAGATCTTTTCGTAAACGACGATGCAAACGAGGCTATGGAGGCAAGGAGCATATTTGAAAACTGCATATCGGTATTTGCAAATTGCGGCAAGGAATACTCCGACTCCGTCGAGGAAACGTATTCAATGGGGAGTTTACAATGAAAGAGCGAAAAAGAAATGAAAAGAAGGTATTTTGTGTAACGGAAATGAGGGGAGTTATGCTCTCGTCCTCAAAATCGGACAAAAAGCACGCCTCTTATATGAAAAATCTGATTCCCTTATCCGGCGCAAACCACAAGCGCAAGGGCTGGGAGGAGATAGTGCAAATCTGCTCTCCGGGCGGCGAGGAGTTACAAATAAACGGCATACACGAGTATAAAAAAGCGGACGGCGTGTCTGAATTTATAGTTCACGCAGGCGATAAAATGTTTCGTTGCAACAAGGATTTTTCCTCCGTTTCATCGCTTGACGTATCAAAACTGTCACTCACAAGCACCAAAAGCACCTCGTTTTCGGCAGGCGGCAAGCTCTTTATTACGGGGTGCGGAGATTTTTTAGTCTATGACGGAAAAACGCTTTTTTCAATGTATTCCTCACCCCTTGCCTACGTACCGATAACGGCGGGCAATATAAAAGCTTTGCCGAGCTTGTCGGATACGTACGGGGAGGATATGAATATGCTTACCCCGAGGCGCAGGAACTTAATGTGCGGAGAATCGTTTGCCGAGGATTGCGAGGACGGTTATTACAGTATTTACGCAACCGACGGCGCAATAGACCCCGCCAGACCGATAAGTTTAACCGTAAAAACGGACGTTAGCAAAACGCCCTACACCGTAACGGAGAGCGAAATCAAAACCCTGACGGGCGGCTCTGTATCTCATATAGACAATTACGCATCGCAGCTTATAAATCTTCTCGGCGTAACTTCATCGGAGAAGGTCACCTTTGAAAACGGAGCCACGGAAATATCCGTCGCCTTTTCGGAAGGGGTAAGAATAGAGAGCGTCGAATTTTTCACACAGGCGGGCGGAACCTTGCCGGGAGTGTCGCTTTATTATAAAAAGAAACCGTCGTTTTCCGCTTCGGGAGCACTGAATCTTTCATCGTCTGCCACTTCGGCGATTTTTGACGGGGCGGCGGGCGCGCTTGCGGACAGTATGATAATTCACACGGACAATGCCTCGTGCTCGCTTACGGGAATAATAATAAAATACAAAGCTATTTTTTCGGGTATTGCCGTCATATCCTGTAATGCCGACACGGTCCGGGACAATGCGCTTTTAGAGTGCGGCGCAAAAAACCTGACGGGGCAGGAGCTTGATTTTTACGGCAACGACAAAAAATCTTTCCCGCTTCTTATGCATATAAGAACGGGTGGCAACGCTTCATTTGGCAGAGTAGGGCTTAAATTTGAAACGCCCGCACCCGAGGGAATAGGTGAAAATATCACTTTTGAATACGAGGCGACGGGACAAAGTCATACGGATGTTTTGGGAGGGTGCACCCTTGGCGCGCAGTTTTCCGGAGCAGACGGCGCATCGGAGCTTATTCTTTCGGGCAACGGGGAGAGAAAGAACGAGGCATATTTTTCGGAAAACTCCGAAAAAGCGGGGAATTACGGATACTTCCCCGCCAAAAACAAGATTGCTTTCGGTACCGACAGCGCTCCCGTCACCGCGCTTTTGCGCCTTTCCGACTCCTCTATGGGAGTTTTCAAGAAAAACGGATTTTACAGAGTAGAGCTTGGCGTCGGCACCTCAAACGGCAAAGGAGATGTTTATGAATATCAGAGCGCGGATAACTGCGGGTGCGTAAATTCTCACGTTGCGGTAAACGTAAATTCCGATTCTTTGGTGCTTGCTGGCAACGGGGTGTGCGGAGTTGATTTTTGCGGCTCTCTCTCCTCGGTGTCACGCTGTATGAAAATACGCTCGTCCGCCATAAACGAGGCGTTGCTCGGAAACGGCGTCGGCGGACTTGAAAACGCGATAGCCTGCGAGTGCGACGGCAGATATTATCTTTTCGTAAACGACGAAAAGGGAACGGTTTACGTGGGAGATACGAGATATAAAAATTATGACGGAATACGCCTTGATTCCTCATTTGAGTACGAATGGTGGGTGCTTGAAAATTGCTATGCGAGCGCGCTTTGCGTATCCGACGGCAAAATATATATGGGCAGAGAGGACGGCAGAATATGCGTTTTTGGCGACACGTATGCGGACAAAACGTACAAAAAGGCAAAAACGAACGACTTTACCTACGATTTTGAAAACGGCATACTCACCCTTAATTCCTCTTTCGGCGCAAAGGAAGGCGACGCTGTGATTCTTGGGTATCACCTTATTGAAATATCGCCGTCGGCAGTATCGTACGACAAGGAAAAAGGAGAGATAGAACTCGGTGAGGAAGAATTTTTCACAATTTCAAAGGACGGCGAAAAGACCGTAAATATATTTGAGGGCGACAAGGTTAAAATCACGTTTACACAAAACGGAAGCGAGGTAATTTCCGAGGAAAGCTATGAAATTATCGACACAGATGCGCAAAAATGTACTTTTATAATAAGCGGCTCCGCCCTGCCCGATTCGGTGACGGGAGTATATCTTGAAAGGCAAAAGGGCACTTACGAATTAAAAGCATCGGACGGCGGAGATTTTGTCCTCACCGAAAACGGAAGGGACGTTCTTCTCAAAAACTGTACGTTGCCACTCGAGATAAAAAAGGAGATTTTACAAAACGTGGTCGCCGAATACGTGACGTTTTCGTTTGACCTCGGCACTCACGTAAAAGCGAAAAATCTTTACGCCATTTCCGTTTCGTGCTCTTTGGGAGGGGAGAAAATGAAATTCGGCTACGTCACAAGGAGGGGCGATGCGGTAACAAACGGTCTGCAAAATGACGGATTTGACCTTGGGAGTGTCGATTTTCGCTCGTTTTCCTTCCTGAAAAAATTTGAAACGAGCCGAACGGTAAGACTTTTTGAGCGAAATTTCAACTATATAAAATTCGTCTTTTTCTCGGATGAAAACGACGATATGTCGCCGCTTTCCGTGTCGGCAATATACACGGTGAACGACAAAATTACGATAGGGGTGTCATAATGGACGAAAAAAATTACACGATAAGCGACGAGGAGCTAAACAGGATCCTTTTGAGCTCTCCGCTTACCCTGCCAGATTCTCCAAGCAATGCGGGAATGAGCGCAGGACAGATAAAAAAGCATTTTTACAAGTTTGTAATATTGCTTGTAAAAAAGATAAACGAAAAGCTTGCGGATATTTATGACGGAAAGGATAGCTGTGTGTTCGCACATAATACCGCATCGGGTGCGCACGCGGATATAAGGGAAATTTTATCCTTGCTTGAAGATGAGATCGAGGCGCTCTCGCAGGTTGACGGGGCGCTCGGCAATCAGATAACGTCAAGCATATCGGAGCACAATCTCTCAACCTCGGCGCACAATGATATAAGGCAGGCGGTAAGTTATGCCGATAGCAAGGCGCAGAATGCCCTTGTTATAGCGCAGGGAAGATCCAAGGCGGTGGTATATGATAGCGTAAGCGAACTTGTTACTGCGCTGGCGGGTGGACTTGACTCACTCTCGGTTGGGGATTCGGTTTACGTAAAGGGACAGGGCGAGCCTGACTTCTGGGTGAGTAAAAAATATGATGAGATACAAGCCTCGACCGTTCCCGAGAGTATTTTGGCAGGTTGCACGTTGACGGCGGGATATTACGAGCTTGTGGGATTTGAAAGCGGTGTCGATACAAGCGTTTTTGCAAAAGATGCCGATCTTGACGCACTTGCCTCCGAGGTATCGGGCAAGGAAAATGCAAGGGGGCTTGAAACCGCAACGGGCGACGTAACGCTTGAGGGGGGGAAAGAGTACGACTGCGGAACAAGAACATCGCTCACCCTGAACTTGCCCGACACGCTGCCCGACGGGTACGACGTTATAGTAAGCTTCATAAGCGGTGCGACTGCAACGACGCTTGACGCTCCCGAAAATCTTGTTTTCAAGGGGGACGACTGCTCGGGCGGCCATCTTTATCCGATAAAGAACCGCATTTACGAAATAAATATAAAGAAAATCTGCTCCGTCCCGGTAGGCGTGGTATCCTCGGTTGACTATGAGGTGATAGAGTGAGATATTTCGATTTTCACAGGAGGCGCCTTGCGTCCAAAAATCACATAAGCGGTGTGCCGTCAACCGTATCGGGCACCGAGAGCGTTATGCTTAACGCAACCTCGGGCAGTAAAATATCCGCGCTTGAAATTGAGGGGAATACGTATCAGGAAACGGAGGAGACCTCTCCGATTATTGAGCAAGCGATATCCTCCGACGGTTTTACGTCAACGGGAGAAAAATATATCGCTTACTATATCACGAGCGAACAACTTACCGCTTTACAGGAGTGGGCGACCGACAAGGGATATACCGGCAACTTTAAGCTGTCCGTGTCGGCAGAAGATACAAGTGAAATTCCGACAGGCTTTGCAGTTGTGGCGGGAAATTCTCTTGACGATATTCTTGTGGGTTCCAATACGACGACTATATATTACAATTCTCCATACGGTGAAAGCAAGGGTGCCGTTACCGTAAATCTCAGTGACACGGTGTATGTAGGAATAGGAAATACAGTCGAAGGCGTAGGCGAGAATGCAAGCGAGTATCTTGATTTATTTTTAAGCAATTTTACGTTTTGCCTTCAACCCACCGAATACAAAGGAATACCGTCAACCGAAAATCCATCTGCCGTAAAGAACTCAAACGATAGCGGAATGAAAATTGAGTTGAAGAGCATAAATTTGGTTTATATGATAATGCCTACGATTACGAAAAGCGGAATAACGTTTACAAATAACGGTGATGGGACTATAACCGTTGACGGTACGGCAACCGCTAAAAGTGTGTTTTATTTTTGCGGCGGAGTGAGCACAACAGGTAAGCTGATTTTGTTAGGGTGTCCGAGTGGCGGGTCTTACCATTCATATAATTTGGAAGTCAAATGTTATGATAATGAAGGTGAAAGATATTATCTTGCGGATATTGGAAATGGGTATATATCTACAAAGCAAATCAGTAAATTTACAGACGTTTATGTAGTTATAGAAAAAGGGCAAACTGTTTCCAACCTCACTTTCAAACCTCAATTATACGACCTTACGGCAATATATGGAGAGGGGAACGAGCCGACTACCGTTGAAGAATTTCTAAATGATTACCCCGACTACGAGCCGTATTTCAACAAAACGGTTTCAATTCCGTCAAACGTGACGCTCTCTGACGGAGCGAGCCTTTCAATAAATCTTGCAAAAGTCGGAGATAAAGCGGACAAATTGAGCGTAAAAGGGTCAAGGGCAATTTATTCTCAAAGCACGGAGAAGATAACGCTCACGGGGGAGGAGAGCGGTTGGAGCGATGCGGACGGAGTATATAAGTATTCGTTTGACAAACCTTTGATTGAAAACGTGGGTTACTGTACTCATTTCAAACTTTCAACTATGGGCGAGGAGAATACTTTCGGAGTTGAGAGCGACGGCGTAACTTTCAAAACGGACGCTTCGGGCAGCCTTGAAAGCTTCAAAGCGTGGCTGAAAGCCAAGTCCGACGCGGGAAATGCGGTGCTGGTGACGGTTGCACTTGCAAGCCCTGTGGAATACGACGTTACGAAAACCGATTTTGCAAAGGAATTACTTAATCTTGAAACTTCAAGAGGATATAGTCTTACGCTTAAAGCGGAAGCGGATATTGCACCGTCAACTCTTGTGTGCGAGTATTATTCGCTTGAAAACGAGGACAAACAAACAGTTGCGGTAAGGTGCGAAAAAGCGGACGGTACTCCCCTTTGCGAGCCTTACTTGCACGAGGTGAGAAAAAACACTCTTTACATGGTAAAAGCACCCGAAATTGACGGGTACGTGTCGGACAAAGAGTCAGAAAGCGCCGATGCTTCGATAACAACCGAAATAAAATTTACATATACGGAGGCAGAAAAATGATATACAAAGAGGTGTATAAATTAAGTGACGGCGTGCTTGTAAGAAACACCGAAAACAAGGTAAGCTACACAGACGAAAAAGGCAAAAAGAGAACGGTTACCAACCCGACAAGAAAAGATCTCTTAAAAGCCGGCTATAAAATAAAGCGGTACAGCGAAGTGCCCGAATATGACCCCGAAACAGAGGAG
>CAMGRB010000004.1 GCA_946061315.1 uncultured Clostridia bacterium
CAGTAATGATCTTGAAGGAATACGCTCCTGTATTATCGAAGCCTTCTTAAAAACCCATTCCGACACGGCGGTAAATTTATGGTTTGGAGATATAAAGCTTATCTCGATAGACGAAAGGGAAGCGGTCTTCGTTTCTCCCACCGACGTAAAGAAAAATATAATAATGAAAAAGTTCTCAAAAGAGCTTGAGGATTGCCTTGAAAACATTCTCGGCTTCAGGGTCGAGGTCATCGTTTATTCGAGCGAGCACGGCGAGGTGGATCTTTCCGCCGGAAACATTGAAAATTTCAAGAAGATCGAGCACGGTGAAACTGTCTATTCAAAGGACGGCTCAAAAATAGATATTCCCGGCGATTACAGGTCGGAATACACGTTTGAAAACTTTATAGTCGGCTCATCGAATAAGTTTGCGTTTGCCATGGCGACGGCAATAGCGGTAAAGGACTACGACCACCCCGAAAAAAAGAACACCTACAATCCGCTTTTTATATACGGTCCGAGCGGCGTCGGTAAAACTCACCTTCTTTACGCGATAACAAACAGTATATCCCATTCCTATCCCGACAAAAAGATAACCTACGTAAAAGGCGAGGAATTTACCAACCAGCTAATTGACTCACTCCAGAAAAAGACGAATATACAGTTCCGTGAAAAATACAGAAAATCCGACGTACTGTTAATAGACGATATTCAGTTTGTCGCCGGGCGCATATCAACGCAGGAGGAGCTTTTCAACACCTTCAACGCAATATACGAGGACAACAAACAGATAATTTTAACCTCCGACCGTTCCCCCAACGAGATGAAAACTCTTGAGGACAGGCTCCGCACGAGATTTATGTCGGGAATTATATGCGATATACAGCTTCCCGATTTTGACCTGAGGCTTGCAATTCTTCAACAAAAGGCAAAGCAGAACAATCTGTTCTTACCGCCCGACGTTTTGAGGTTTCTTGCCGAAAACATAACGACCTCCATAAGACAGCTTGAGGGAGTTATCAAAAAGCTCGGTGCAATTCAGCTCCTCGAGGGCGGCGAGCTGAATATAGAAAGAGTTAAAAACGCCGTAAAGGAATTTATCCCGATAAAAGAGTCCGACACGCAAAAGATGGACAACATCATATTTGCCGTATCGAAAAAGTTCGGAGTTACGAGGGACGATATTTTATCGAGCAAGAGAAACAAGGAAGTGGCAATAGCCCGCCACGTTTGCGTATATATCGCAAGGACGACGACGTCGCTCTCGCAGGCGCAGGTCGGCAAGGCGTTAAACAGGGACAGAACGACGGTTATTTCAAGTGAAAACTTCGTAAAGGAAGAAATGGAAAAAGACTCGTCGTTTGCAATGGAAGTAAAAGAAGCGATAAGAGAGGTAAACGGTCAGTAAGCTTCTTTTTGAAAACGACTTTTTCACATTTTATCAACATAAGGGTTTTTCTTTGTGCTATAAGCGTTTTCAGGGTTTTTCCTCATCCTACTTTTCCACCTGTTGATTTAAGGTTGAAAAACTTCGGTAATTTCAAGAAAAACCGAGGCAAATGCCTAAAATATTTTTCCACTTTTTATTAACGTTTTCAAGTTGATATTTTTAACGTAAAAATTCAGCGTTTTCGGGGGTTTAGCGACTTTTCCACTTTTTCGTCGCCCCCTACTACTACTGCTACTAAAAAAGAGATATTTAATTTATTAAAAGAATTAATAAGAAAAGGGAGGGCTTTTTATGATAGCCGTTTTTGACAAGGACGTTCTTTTATCCGCTCTTATCCCCGCTATGTACACGGTATCGGGGAAAAACACAATGCCGTCAATCGAGGGAATACACTTAACGTGCAATTATGACGAAAAGTGTATGATACAGTCCTACGATCTTGAAAAGGGAATGAGGACTTATATAGACTGCGAGGTCGAGGAGGAGGGCGTTTGC
Organism: uncultured Clostridia bacterium; assembly: GCA_946061315.1. Classification (GTDB taxonomy): domain Bacteria; phylum Bacillota; class Clostridia; order Oscillospirales; family CAG-272; genus RGIG2000. The sequence continues at coordinate 1,925 of CAMGRB010000004.1, forward strand.
ATAATAAACGCACAAAAGCTCCTTCAGATAGTAAAGGCCATGCCCGAGGGAAAGATGAAAATTTCCGTTGACGAATCTTATAAAACGGTAATTGAAGCGGGTCTTTCTCACTTTGAAATAAAGGCGCTGCCGGGTAACGATTTTCCGTCGCTGCCCGAGCTTATGGGAGATAAGGGCTTTCTTATTCCGCAGTATCTTTTCAGAAACATAGTCAATAAAATATTCTTTGCCGTAGGACAAAACGATTCAAGGCCGGTTTTCAACGGTGCGTTTTTCAAGATAAGCGGTGACGAGCTTACCGCCGTCGCCTGTGACGGCAACCGCCTTGCAATAAGCGAAACAAAGGCGGAGCTTGTAAACAAAAGCAGAGATACCTCGTCGTCTTTGAGCGTAAAGTTTATAGTTCCCGGTAAGACCCTCTCCGAAATACTCAAAATGGTAAAGGACACCGAGGAGGATATGGAAATACGTCTTATGAGAAGATACGTCATATTCAAAATAGGCGCGTTCGTATTTTTCTCAAAGATAATAGATTCCGAGTATATAGACTACAACAGAATTTTGCCGAAAACTCACATGATAGAAACCACCGTCAAATCACAGGAATTAAGGAGTGCGCTTGAGAGGAGCTCACTTATAGTCGAGGACAGGCTTGCGGGCACTATCCGTTCCTACGTCAAGTTTACGATAGACGATAAGTTTTCAATTTCCACAACCTCGGCAAACGGCAACGTTTTCGACGAGGTAGAGATGAAAAAAGAGGGAACGTCCGAGATAACCATAGGCTTCAACTGCAGATTTTTGCTTGACGCATTAAAGGTTTGCCCCGACGGTGACGTAAAACTGTCTTTTGTAAATCCCTTGATGGGCGTTACGATAGAGCCTCTTGACACAAAGGACGGCAAAACGACCTACTTCGTAATGCCGGTAAGAATGAACAACTGATGAAAATAAAGAAAGTCGAATTTACCGATTTTCGCAATATAGAAAGCGAAGAAATATCTTTTTCGGACGGTATAAACGTTATATGGGGAGAAAATGCCCAGGGGAAAACGAATATCGTTGAGGGAATATATCTTTTTGCAAGGGGCAAGGGCTTCCGCGCCGCAAAGGATAAGGAGCTTATAAGGTTCGGCAAGGATATATCGTACGTAAAGCTCTTTTTTGAAAAGGGCGGCACCGACACCGAAATGGGCGCCGAGATACAGAAGACCTCGAAAAAGATCTTTTATAAAAACAGAGTAAGGGCGGAGCGTATTTCCGATATAATAGGAGATTTCCGCGCGGTGCTTTTCTGCCCGTCACATCTCGGGATAATAAACGACTCTCCTTCGGTTAGGCGCAGATTTCTGGACGTTGCAATATCACAGCTGAAGCCCGTTTATATAAAAATGCTCTCGCGATACAATACGGTAATGGAGCAGCGAAACGCGATACTTAAAATGTCGCCCGAGGCAAGAGAAAATTATAAGGATATGCTTACGGTTTACTCCTCGCAGCTCGCCTCTCTTTGTGCCGATATTGCGCTTATGAGATACGAATACGTCAAAAAGCTCGATATCTGGGTAAAGAAATTCTTTTCGGAGATGACCTCGGGTAGTGAGGAGCCGAAAATAAAGTATGAGTCTGACGGGTGGCGCGAGGGTATAACGAAAGAGGCGGCAGAGAAAAAGTATTTTTCTCTTCTTACCGAAAATATCGATAAGGAGATAAAGTACGGCGCAACTCTTTACGGAATCCACAAGGACGACCTTGAAACAGACTTAAACGGCAAGGACGCAAGATATTACGCGTCGCAGGGGCAGACAAGATCATTTGCACTCGCCATGAAGCTTGCCGAGGGTGAGATAAGCAGGGAGGAAACGGGCGAATATCCCGTATTTCTGCTTGACGACGTCTTGTCCGAGCTTGACAGGTCGAGGAAAAAATATATCCTCTCAAATATAAGTGACCGTCAGGTCATCATAACCTGTTGTGAGAAATCGCTTTTCTGCGCGTCAAAGGACGTCTTTTTCGTCAATATAGAGGGCGGCAGGGTAAAGTATCCGAGGAGGAGAAAAACGCAGCAAAAAACCGCTTCCGAAAAGGCATGATAAAATGTATATTTATATAGGAAAAAACACCGTTATAAGAAAAAAGAATATTATCGCCGCGTTTGACCTCGACTCCTCGACGGTGTCGGTATATACGAGAAAATTTCTCGCAAAAGCCGAAAAAGAGGGCAGGGTCGAGTTGCTTTGCGACGATATACCAAAATCGTTTATTATAACCGACGGGGGAAAAATATATCTCTCTCCGTTCAATACGTCGGTTTACAGGCAGTAAAACAAAAGCATTTCAAAGTGAAGGAGAAATGAAATGGAAAACAAAGTTGAAAAGGTTTACGACGACAATCAGATTCAGGTCCTCGAGGGCTTGGAGGCGGTAAGAAAACGCCCCGGAATGTATATCGGTACGACGTCGCAAAGGGGACTTCACCACCTTGTCTACGAAATAGTGGATAACTCCATAGACGAGGCTATGGCGGGCTACTGTGACAGAATAGAGGTAACTCTTTTGCCCGACGGAAGCGTTTCGGTCAGCGATAACGGACGCGGCGTTCCTGCCGGAATAAATCCCAAAACGGGAACACCTACGCTCGAGGTCGTATTTTTAGTTTTGCACGCGGGCGGAAAATTCGGCGGCGGCGGATATAAGATATCCGGAGGACTTCACGGCGTCGGCGCTTCTGTCGTAAACGCTCTTTCGGAATGGCTCGAGGTTAAAAACTGCCACGACGGAAAAATGTACACGGAGAGATTTGAAAAAGGAAAGGTCGTTCGCCCCTTTGCCTGTGTGGGCGACGCACCCGAGGGCAGACACGGTCTGTACGTCCGCTTCAAGCCGGACGGCGAGATATTTGAGGAAACCGTTTTCGATTATGAAACGCTCCTTATAAGACTCCGCGAGCAAGCGTTCTTAAACGCGGGAATACAGATAGTTTTCCGCGACGAGAGAGGGGACGAGCCGAGGGAGGAGGACCTTTGCTACGAGGGCGGTATCAGTCAGTTCGTCGAGTATATAAACTCCTTGAAGCACGCAACGATGATACACGACAACGTTATATATATGAGAGCCGAAAAGGGCGACATCACCGCCGAGGTTGCAATGCAGTATAACGACACCTATACCGAGTCGATAGTAACCTTTGCAAACAACATGTCAACAATTGACGGCGGTACACACGAGGTCGGCTTCAAAAACGCGATAACCAAAGTAACCAACAACTATGCAAGAAAGCTCGGCTACTTAAAGGACGCCGACAAAAACCTCTCGGGCGAGGACGTAAGAGAGGGACTTACGGCGGTAGTTTCCGTAAAGCTCCCCGACGCACAGTTTGAGAGCCAGACCAAAGCCAAGCTCGGCAACAGCGAGATAAGACCGATAGTTGATAACATAGTAACCGAAAAGCTCTCCGAGTTCTACGAGGAAAATCCCGACACGGCAAAGCTTATAATAGACAAGGCGTGCGCGGCGTCAAGAGCGAGAGAGGCGGCAAGAAAGGCAAGAGATCTTGCAAGAAGAAAGGGAGTATTTGAAGGCTCCACCCTGCCCGGCAAGCTTGCCGACTGTCAGGACAGAAGGATGGAATATACCGAGCTGTTTCTCGTCGAGGGAGATTCCGCAGGAGGAAGCGCAAAGGACGCAAGGGACAGCCGCTTCCAGGCGATTCTTCCTATGAGAGGTAAGGTATTGAACGTTGAAAAGAGCCGTCTTGACAAGGTTTACTCAAACGAGTCACTTATACCTATAATACAGGCGCTCGGTTGCGGTATCGGAGATGAGTTCAACTCCGAAAAGCTCCGCTACGGCAAGATAATAATAATGGCGGATGCCGACGTTGACGGCTCACACATACAGGTGCTCCTGCTCACGTTCTTCTTCCGTCATATGCGCCAGCTCATAGAGGACGGGCACATATTCCTGGCAAAGCCTCCGCTTTATAAGGTAGTAAAGGGCAAGCAGGAAAAATATGCGTTCTCCGACGAGGAGAGGGATAAGATCCTCGAGGAATTCGGCGGCGGACAAGCAGAGAGATACAAAGGTCTTGGTGAAATGGACAAGGAACAGCTCTGGGAAACGACAATGGATCCAGAGCGCCGCACGATAATAAAGGTCGAAATAGGCGACGCCATGAGATGCGACGACATATTCTCGCTTCTTATGGGCGATAAGGTTGACCCGAGGCGCGAATTTATCGAAAAGAACGCTAAATTCGTCAAGAATCTTGATATTTAAGGAGAGTAACGGAAATGAGTGAAAATATAGATCACAGCAATCTCGACTATGAAAACGTCGAACAGATGATAGTCGGGCGTACCGTGGAATCGAGAGTGCCGGAGGCGTTTCTCGAATATTCCATGAGCGTTATAGTAAGCCGTGCGCTCCCCGACGTGCGTGACGGTATGAAGCCCGGTCAGAGAAGGGTCATGTACGCAATGTACGAGGATCACCTGACAAGCGACAAGCCGTTTCGTAAATCCGCAACCACGGTAGGTAACGTTTTAGGTAGATACCATCCGCACGGCGACCAGTCCGTTTACGGCACGCTCGTCCGTATGGCACAGCCGTTCTCGCTCCGCTATCCTCTGATAGACGGTCACGGTAACTTCGGTAACGTCGACGGTGACGGCGCTGCGGCTTACCGTTATACCGAGGCAAGAATGTCAAAGCTCGCAAACGAGCTTATGAGCGATATTGAAAAGGAAGTTGTCGATTTTGTACCCAACTTCGACAATAGCCGCAAGGAGCCCGTCGTTCTCCCGACGAGATTTCCGAACCTTCTCGTAAACGGAAGCGTGGGAATTGCCGTCGGTATGGCGACCAATATTCCCCCGCACAATCTCGGCGAGGTAATTGACGGCACCATATATCTTATGGAAAACCCGGAGTGCACGGTTGCCGACCTTATGAACTTCATAAAAGGACCCGATTTCCCGACCTACGCCACAATTTACGGCAGAAAAGGCATAGTTGACGCTTACACAACGGGAAAAGGCAGAATAACCGTTCGCTCCAAGGCAAGAATAGAAGAAGAACACAGAAGAATTGTCATAACCGAAATACCGTACATGGTAAACAAGAGTATGCTTGTAAAATCCATAGCCGATCTCGTTAAGGACAAGCGCGTTGAGGGCATCACCGATATGCGTGACGAGAGTGGACGCCACGGTATGAGAATAGTTATAGAGTACAAAAAGGACGCAAACCCGCAAATAATCTTAAACCAGCTCTATAAAAATACACAGCTTCAGGACACCTGCGCCGTAAATATGCTCGCGCTCGTAAACGGCGAGCCGAAGATACTCGGACTTAAAGACCTTCTTAACAATTATATTTCCTTCCAGGAGGACGTAATTTTAAGGAGAACGAAGTTCGACAAGGCAAAGGCAGAGGCGGAGGCGCACATTTTCGAGGGCTACAAGATAGCGATAGATAATATCGATGAGGTAATTTCGATAATCCGCTCCTCCGAGAGCACACCCGTTGCAAAGGAAAACCTCAAAGTAAGGTTTGCTCTTTCCGACGAGCAGGCGCAAGCCATTGTCGATATGACCCTCGGCAGACTCTCCGGTCTTGAAAGACAAAAGGTTGAGGACCGTTTGGCAAAGCTCTACGCGCTCATATCGGAGCTTAACGACATTCTTTCAAACGAGTACAGAATAAAAGAGATAATAAAGGAAGAAATGCTTGAGATAAAGCGCAAGTATGCCGACGAGAGAAGGACGGAAATAACCGACAACGTTGACGACATCGACATTGAGGACCTTATCGAAAGACACAACTGCGTAATAACTCTTACAAACGCAGGATATATAAAGAGATTGCCTGCCGACACCTATTCCGCACAAAGACGCGGAGGCAAGGGACTTATCGGTATGGCGACCAAGGACGAGGACTATATAGAAAAGGTTCTCGCGTGTGACAGCCATTCGTATCTGCTTATGTTCACCGACAGCGGCAAGATATTCGTAAGAAAGGCTTACAGAATACCCGAGGCGTCGAGAACGGCAAAAGGCTCCAACCTTATCAACATAATCGAGATAGAAAAGGGCGAAAAAGTCACCGCCATGATATCCATAGAGGGCTTCAACGAGGGCGAGTACCTTACCATGCTCACAAGAAACGGCATAATAAAGAGGACCGCGCTCAAGGAGTACGAGTATCAGCGCAAGGGCGGTAAGATAGCGATAAATCTCGACGAGGGCGACAGCCTTATATTCGTAGGCCACACCGACGGAACGAAGGATATTCTTTTAGCGACCAGAAACGGTCAGGGCGTAAGATTCAACGAAAATAAGGTAAGCGTTGTCGGCAGACTTGCAAGGGGCGTCAAAGCAGTCGATCTGAGAGGTGACGACGTCGTTTGCGGAGCCGTCATAGTCGATGATGAAAAGGACTTCTTGACCATAACCGAAAACGGCTTCGGCAAGAGATGTAAGTTTGACGAGTTTGAGTCGCGCAACAGGGCGATAATGGGCGTAATAGCGCACAACCTCACCGATAAGACGGGCAAGCTTGCCGCTTGTGCCGCAGTTGACGACGGCGACGATATTATGGCAATAACCAATGAGGGAATAGTCATAAGGACAAGTGCAAGAGAGATACCGAGATACAGAAGAAGCACCTCGGGCGTCAAGGTAATGCGTCTTGACGAGGACAGCACCGTTGCCAACATAACGATAACTCCCGCCGAGGAGGAAGAACCCGAGGACGCACAAACGTCGGAGGGAACGGAAGTTACCGAAGTAACGGAAGCAACCGAAACAGCGGAAGCAACCGAAACAACGCCGACGGAGGAAACTCAAGGTAATAGTGAAGAGTGAAGAGGTAATAGGTCTTGAAGAGAGGAGGGCAACAGGCAAAATGAAAAGAAAAATTTTATGCGTACTTACTGTATTCGTTGTTTTGCTTGCCCTCGCCACGCTCACGTCCTGCTCGGGCAAGGTGTCAGAGGAGGAGGCCGTCGCCGAGGTAACGAGGCTTGTTAAAGAATCCTATGAGTTAAACGTTATCTATTTCGGAGATGGGCTTCCGTATGAGGACGACGGAGATGAAAGAAATCTTTACGCACCCGTTGCAGAGGACGCCGCTTTTACAACAAAAGAAGCACTTACCTACAAAACAAGGACGGTATTCTCAAAGGACTATGCCGCCTCGATGATAGAAACCGCATTTCAGGGTGGAGTAGCACCGAACGGCAGCACTCTTTATGCAAGATATATCGTTTCGAGCGACGGTAAGCTTACCGTCTATAAAAACATAGAGGGAATAGAGAAAGAGGTAAACGAATACGATTATTCAACCGTAACGGTTACCAAAATATCAAAAAGATTTATAAAAGCAAATATAACGTCAACAGACGGCGATGTCGTCGAGGTAACACTTGTAAATCAGGACGGCGAGTGGCGCATCGACGACACAACGTGTTAAAAACAAAACCGCATATAAAACTTTTAAGTGGAGGATAATAAAATGGCAAAGAAATCCGTAAAGGCACAGGACAAATCACCGGTACCATCAACGGCGGAAGAAAAGAAAAAAGCGCTTGAAACCGCGATAAGTCAGATAAAGAAAGAGTGCGGAGCCGAAGCTATAATAAGGCTCGGCGACGGACCCGAAAAGGTAAGCGCAATCTCAACAGGCTCACTAACCCTTGATCTCGCTCTCGGGGTCGGCGGACTTCCGAGGGGAAGAATAGTAGAGATATACGGCCCCGAATCCTCGGGTAAAACGACACTTGCCCTCCACGTAGTAGCGGAAGCGCAGAAGCAGGGCGGAACGGCGGCGTTTATAGACGCGGAGCACGCGCTCGACCCCGTTTATGCAAAGGCGATAGGCGTCAAGGTTGACGATTTGCTTGTATCCCAGCCCGACTGCGGAGAGCAGGCGCTTGAAATAGCGGAAAAGCTCGTATCCTCGGGTGCGGTTGACGTTATCGTCGTCGACTCCGTTGCGGCTCTCGTTCCGAGAACGGAAATTGAGGGAAGCATGGGAGAGTCCTCGATGGGAGTTCAGGCAAGACTTATGTCACAGGCTCTCCGAAAGCTCTCCGGCTCCATTTCCAAATTCAACTGTATAGTAATATTCATAAACCAGCTCCGTGACAAGATAGGCGTTATGTACGGCAACCCGGAAACGACAACGGGCGGACGCGCACTTAAATTCTATGCGTCGGTAAGAATAGACGTAAGAAAGGGTGAGCCGCTTAAAAACGGCGCGGAGGTGTACGGAAATCACACAAAGTGCAAGGTTGTAAAGAACAAGGTTGCACCGCCCTTCCGCACGGCTGAATTTGATATTCTTTACGGCACGGGCATTTCAAGGTCCTCCGAGATAATGGATATAGCGACCGAGTTCGATATTATCGAAAAGAGTGGCTCATGGTTCTCCTACAAGGGCGAAAAAATCGCACAGGGTAAGGATAATGCGAGAAAATATCTCGAGGACAATCCCGATATTATGAAAGAGGTAGAAGATAAGATACTCGAAAGACTGTCAAATGGGGATAAAATCTCTGACGAGGGTGACGTTGACCTTGATTCGTCGGACTTTTCCATTGACGAGCTTGATTTGGACTGATATATGGCTGAAAAGATTTATTACACTATCGAAAAAATCAAAAAATCGCCACAGGGTAGGACTTTTTATATCGTTTCCTCTATGGACACGAGGTTTGAAATGCTCGTTTCCGAGGAGCAGTACGAGAGGTTTGACATCGACGAGGGCGACGTTATCGACGACGAGTATTTTCTTAAAATAAGAGAGGAAATGCTCTTTGACAACGCGCGCCGCCACGCCTTTGCAATTCTTGCAAGCGGGGAGAACAACAAGCGCTCGTTGGTTTCCAAGCTTCACAGAAAAGGCTTTTCCTACGACCTGTGCGACAAAATAGCGCTCTATATGGAAAACAGAGGCTATATAGATGAAAAAAAGCAAATAGGACTCCTTTGCGACACCTTTTTGAGAAAGAAATTCGGCAAGATAAAAATAATAAACGAGCTCGTCACAAGAGGCTACAGACGCGAGGACGTGTCGGAGTTTGCAAAAACCGAGCTTGAAGACGTCGATTTTGCGGACAACTGCGCCTATATAATAGAGCACAAATACGTTCCGTTCCCCTCCGACGCCGAGGAAATTCGCAAAATGATGGGTGCGCTTATGAGGTACGGCTATACCGTCGCCGACATAAAGGAAGCAATCCGCCGAATTACCGAAAGGAGAAAAAATGAGTCTTAAAATAGGCTTCGTATCTCTCGGCTGTCCGAAAAATATGCTGGACACCGAGGTTATGCTCGCGCGCCTTGCAAAAGACGGCTATGAGATAACTCCGGAGCAAACCGAAGCGGATATTATAGTTATAAACACCTGCGCCTTCATAGAGAGCGCAAAAAAGGAGTCAATCGACAATATCCTCGATATTGCGTGGCTCAAAGAAAATCACAAATTAAAGGGAATTATCGTCACAGGGTGCCTTGCACAAAGATACGGAGAGGAGGTACTCAAAGAATTTCCCGAGGTTGACGCCGTTCTCGGCACGGGTAGCTATCAAAGCATAGTAAAGGCGGTCGAGGAGGTTGCCAAAGGGAACAGATTTATCGAGTGTGCAGACGAAAACGAGGCACAGCTCGGCGGTGACAGAATAGTTACCACGGGCGAGAGTTACGCTTACCTTAAAATATCCGAGGGGTGTAACAACCGTTGTACCTACTGTTCGATACCGAATATAAGAGGAAAATTCCGTTCACGTCCGATGGACGATATAATAAATGAGGCAAAGGAGCTTGCCGATATGGGTATCCCCGAGCTTATAGTGGTCGGGCAGGACACCACGTCATACGGCATAGACCTTTACGGCGAGTACAAGCTTGCCGAGCTGCTTAAACGTCTTTCAAACGAAACAAAAGTAAAATGGTTAAGGATACTTTATTGCTATCCCGATAAAATAACCGACGAGCTTATAGAGGAGATAAAAAATAATCCCAAGGTAGTAAAGTACATAGATCTTCCCGTTCAGCATATATCCGATAAGATCTTAAAGAGAATGAACAGACGCGGCGACGGGGCGCTTATACGAAGCGTGATAACGAAGCTCCGCGACGAAATACCGGATATTGCGATAAGGTCAACGGCGATAGTCGGCTTCCCCGGGGAAACCGAGGAGGACTTTTCAGAGCTTTGCGAGTTTATAAAATGGGCGAGGTTTGACAGGTTCGGCGCATTTACCTACTCACGCGAGGAGGATACGCCCGCCTACAATTTCCCCGACCAGATAGACGAGCAGTTAAAGCAGGACAGATACGATATAATAATGCGTGAGCAGCTTGACGTCACCGACGAGGAAAACAAGAAAAAAGTCGGCAAGGTGTTAGACGTTCTTTGCGAGGGCTACGACGAGGTTGCGGAAACGTATTACGGCAGGAGCTATGCGGACGCACCCGATATAGACGGCAAGGTTTTCTTCTCGTCAAAGAGGAAAATCCCCGCAGGAGTGTTTGTAAAAGTAAAAATAACGGACTTTGTGGATTATGATCTTCAAGGCAAGGAAATAAAGTGATAGAATACCTATCACAAGCGAAAGGAAAACAATTTTTGTTTGTATTTTGATATGAAAATGAATTTGCCAAACAAGTTGACGATTTTAAGAGTTATTATGGTACCCGCGTTTATAGCGTGTATGCTCTATATACCGAACACGGCGATAAGATGCTTTGTTTCGGCAGGCGTATTTGCCCTGACGTCCCTTACGGATATGCTCGACGGTAAAATAGCGAGAAAGTACAATCTTGTGACTAACTTCGGTAAATTTATGGACCCCTTGGCTGACAAGTTTATGGTATTCTCCGCGCTTATAACGATAACCGTCGTCCACAAAGAGCTTTCGTGGATAATGGTATGGGTAAGCTGTATTGTATTTTTGAGAGAACTCGGCGTCACCTCGCTTCGCCTCGTCTGCTCGGACGCGGGCGCAGGTGCCATTGCCGCAAGCTTTTTCGGCAAGGCAAAAACGGTAACGCAGATAGCGTGTATAATAGTTATACTCGTCGAGGAAGCAATTCGCTCTCTTGTAAGTATAAACACATATTTCATAGCTTCGTATATCACCATTGCCGCCATGACCTTTATGACGGTAGCATCGGGAATTGACTATTTCAGGCACTATGCAAGCTATATAAACCCCAACAAATAACGGAGGCTGAAATGGGAAAGGAACAGGAAACAAAAAAAGAAAATAAGGCACTTAAAATTGCAGTTAGAGTAATCGGCACGATAATAGCGGTTATTGCCGTGATACTCATTTTGTTCGGAGCGGGCGAAAAGGTTATGTTCGCCTCCTTCTATGCAAACGCAACGCAGGAGATGAAAACCCCCGGTGTATCCGACGGCTTTGTTCAGCAGGGACTTGACTACCTCGAGGACAAGGGCTTGTATCTTTCCTGCGGATATATGAAGAAATCCTCAAAGGCATCGAGAATATACATATTTGATAAAAAAGGAAAATCGAGCTTTATAGAGCTTTGGAACGAGGACGGAACTCCCTATACGGGTCACACGGGCGGAATTGCCCACTACGGTGACTACGTTTACATAACCGCCGATGACGGACTTGACGTATTCTCACTTAAAACGACCTTATCGGGTTGCACGGGAGTAAAGAAGATAGGCGAGGTAAAGACCTACAACAATCCTGCTTACTGCCACGTTTACAACGGAATGATATACGTCGGCTCCTTCTACCGCGCAGGCAATTATGAAACGCCCGACAGCGAGAGAATTACAACCCCCGCAGGCGACGAAAACAAGGCGATAATCACCGTTTTTGAACTTAACGAGGACGAGGAATTTGGAGTAAAGAAGGACGTCAAAGCGGTCTATTCCACAACGGGACTTGTCCAGGGAATGTGCATAACCGACGATTCAAGACTTGTTTTAAGCACCTCGTACGGTCTTGCCGCATCTCACCTTTACGTTTACGATATAGCAAGAGCAACAAAGGGCGAGTACGAGATAAACGAAACCACCGTACCGATTTACTATTTTGACTCCGCGTGCCTGCTTGATACAATAAAGGCACCGCCCATGTCCGAGGAGATACTTTACCAAAACGGCAAGATACTCATAATAACCGAGTCGGCAAGTAATAAATACATCTTCGGTAAATTCACAACGGGCAAACACCTCTTTGCATATAAGCTTGATAAATAACAAACCAAAAGCTATCGCAAATGCGGTAGCTTTTTTAATGAATAATGAAAGATGAATAATGAAAAATTGTGCTTTGTATTGCGGTTTTTTGTACCATAGGCTCCCCCCCTGTTCGTAGGGCGGGTGGCTTGCTCCCGCCGAAATGTTGGTGATTCGGGCTGTAGGGGACGGTCAAGACCGTCCCGCTTTTGTGAATTGGTAACTTTAACAACAATCCCTCCGTCATTTTCTTTGGAAAATGCCACCTCCCTTTACACAAGGGAGGCTTTTTTGGGGGTCACGAATCGCCCGCTTGTATATAAACGGTAAAACAAAACGGCGGGAGCAAGCCGCCCGCCCTACGACAAACATTATCCGCCCCTCCGCCGTGTCATTCTCGAGAGTAGCGAAGAATCTCGGCGGACAAATAAAACGGCGGGAGCAAGCCGCCCGCCCTACGACAAATAAGGCTCCATCCTGGAGGGAGCCTTTTCGGCGGGAGCAAGGTGAAGAACATACAAACGCCCCTTAATTGTAGGGACCGGCGTCCCCGACGGTCCGTCCATTAAATAAATGCCAATTAAAACGGTAAGGACAATTAAGAGCCTTCTCCAGAGGGAGAAGGTGGCAGCCGAAGGCTGACGGATGAGGTGTTAGAAACAAGAAAAGCCAACCGATATTTCTTAATACATACATAAATATTATTAAAATGACTTCGCGTTTTTATTGCTTACTCCTCATCCACCGCTAACGCGGTCCCCCTTCTCCCACAGGAGAAGGCTTTCGGCTAAAACAAGGGTCAATTTTGCGATTTTACCGTCAAAACGGAGCAAAAAACGCAAGTTCACAAAAAATTTACAATTTGTGAGGAGTGCACAAAAATCAGCCTAAAAACCGTCGGACAGAATTTTGATAAAATTCCGCGAATCCCTATATTATAAGGCTTCGCGGTTTTTTCATTTTACGAAAACAATTCGCATTTTTTGTGTACATTTCACAAAAAATGGGGGGGGGCATACTTTTTTGTAGATATTGACAAATCGACGTTTCGGTACTATAATATTTATATAAATTATTTTAACGCAAATATTTTATGTAAAAGGAGAAATTTCAGCGATGAAAAAATTCAAAAAAATCATTTTTCTTGCCTGCTTCGTTATGCTTATCGCCGTTATGGCAATAGCCGTATCTGCATCATCTGCATATGACCCGACAAGAACGGTAGACGTTGATCTTACGAAGCTACCTACGGGAACAAAAAAAGTTGGCGACGAGGTACTGACCGGTGATAGCGTTACACTTCCGCTTTACCAGAAGAACGAAGATGGTACATACGATGCTCTTACGTGGTATATAGTTACCACCACAGAAAGCGACGATACCACCGAAGGTACCGCTGGCACCACCAGCACTACCGTCATCACCCTTGTGTCAATAAAGACCAAGAAAATAGCGTATGTAACGAATGACAATAATAAATATTTGAGGCTTTATAAGACTGGTGAAACCGACCCGTATGGTAATGCCGACACGGTAATTACTCCTGGCGACATAGTGGTATTAAACTTTCAGGACGATACCATAAACGCATTGAATGGCGCTGAAAATAATGCGGGCACCGGAGTTCAAATTAAAAGTAGCACGTCTTTGCAGTACATTTATTTTTCCGACAGTACAAAAAGCTTTCTTTCCAAGCAGTTATTCAGTGGTTGTAAAAACTTGAAGGGCGTTTATTTCGGCGAAAATTCAAAGCTCACCGCATTTAGCAACAAAACTTTTGAAAATTGCACAAGCTTAACGGAAGTGGTACTTCCGCCGAACTTGAAGGACCCATCATCTGCGTTTATGGGCTGCACCGGCTTGAAAACAATATCCCTTCCGGCAAGCGTTACGACTTTGTGGTACACTTTTAGTGGATGTACGTCTCTTGAAGAGGTTATATTTGCCGAGGGCTCTAACCTTACCATTATAGATCAGCAGGCTTTTGAGAATTGCAGTAAACTTACGAGCTTAAATATTCCGAACAGTGTTACAAAAATAGGATATAAGACATTTTTCGGTTGCACATCGCTTTCAGGCGCTATCTCACTTAACAGCGTTACCGAAATAGGAGAACAAGCTTTTAATAGTTGTACCGGTTTGACGGAATTAACTCTTCCGAACATAAAGACAATAGTTCAATATGCGTTTAAGGGATGCTCCGGTTTGACAACGGTATCAATTCCGTCAAGCGTCATTGAAAGCCTTGGTAATCAGGTGTTTATGGACTGTTCTTCACTTAAAAAGGTTACGTTTGCCGATAGTTCTTCACTTAAAACCTTAAGCAATCAAACTTTTGAAAACTGTGGTTCTTTGGAGAGCATAAATATTCCAAACGGTGTTACCACAATAGGCTCCAGGGCATTTTATGGTTGCAGCGCCCTTGCGAGCATAAATATTCCGGACGGCGTTACAGAAATAGGAGAAATTGCTTTTCGTAGTTGTACAAGTTTGACGGAATTAACTCTTCCGAATATAAAAACAATAGGCAATTATGCGTTTAAGGGATGCTCCGGTTTGACAATGGTATCAATTCCGTCAAGCGCTCTTGAATCTTTGGGTAATCAGGTGTTTATGGACTGTTCTTCACTTAAAAAGGTTACGTTTGCCGATA
>CAMGRB010000005.1 GCA_946061315.1 uncultured Clostridia bacterium
CGCAGGCGGCACTCCCCAAGACCGAGCAGATACCGGGAGAAACGCTTAAGGTCGGCGACAGAATAAAGGTGTTTGCAACGCAGGTAAGCTCCCCCGAGGTAAAGGGTCCGCTTGTAACTCTTACAAGGCTTCATCCGAATCTCGTAAAGAGGCTTTTTGAAACCGAGGTGCCCGAAATATCGGACGGAACGGTTATAATAAAGAGCATTTCAAGAGAGGCAGGCTCGAGGACGAAGATAGCGGTTTATTCAAGAGATCCCGAGGTTGACGCAGTCGGCTCCTGCATAGGAAACAAAGGCGCGCGCATATCTCCGATAGTTGACGAGTTAAACGGCGAAAAGATAGACGTAATACCGTACAGCGAGGATCTTTGCGAGTATATAAAAGCGTCGCTTCTTCCCGCTTCCGTAAAGAGCGTAACGCTTGAGGGAGAGAGAATGGCAAAGGTTATAGTCCCCGCAGACCAACTCTCGCTTGCAATAGGCAAAATGGGACAGAACGCACGCCTTGCCGCAAGACTTACGGGTTGTAAGATAGATATAAAGAGCGAATAACCGAGGAAAAACGGGGTGAGTTCATGGAAAATAAGAAGATAAAGAAAGTACCCGTGCGCAAATGCCTCGGCTGTATGCAGTCGTTCCCCAAAAAAGAACTTATAAGAGTCGTAAGGACGCCCGAGGGCGAGGTCGTTCTCGATGCAACGGGTAAAAAGTCCGGCAGGGGAGCATACGTATGCAAAAGCGAGGCTTGCCTTAAAAAAGCGATAAAATCGGGCAGATTGCGCACTAATCTCGAAGCGGATATCCCCGAGGAAACGGTAAAAGAGCTTGTAAGGGAGATAACCGAGGAGTGAATAACGACAGATTTTTATCAATGCTCGGTCTTTGCCGAAAGGCAGGCAAGCTTGTAATAGGAGTTCCGATGGTTGCAAAGGAGATCTCCGAGGGTAAAATAAAGGTCGTTTTCGTAGCGGGTGACGCTTCGCAAAACGCAGTCAAAAAGACGACCGACAAATGCACGTTTTATAACGTGGAATGTATAAAGACCGATATAAGCGCCGCCGCACTCTCACATGCGGTCGGCAAAAGCGGTCCGGTATGCGCACTCGGCATAACCGACGGGAATTTTTCAAAAGAACTAATAACCCTTATATCTTACGAAAAGAGGTAAACAGCATGGTACAACGTATTAAGGATTTTGCCAAAAAAATAAATTTTGACGTAAACGACGTTATTTCCGAGGCGCAGAATATCGGCATTTCGGGCAAGAGCCAAGCCTCGTCTTTAAACGAGGAGGAAGCGTCTAAAATATTGAACGCCATAACGCTCGGTAAGCAGATTTCGAGTATCGACGATTATCTCGACGGCAAGATAGTCATTCCCTCGAAGAAGAAGCCGAAAAAGAAGGTCGAGAAAAAGGCGGAGCCGAAAGAGGAGGCAAAAGCCGAGGTCAAAGCGGAGGTCAAAGACGAGGCAAAGGCTAAAACCGAAGCGGAGGTTAAGACCGAGGTCAAGGCAGAGGTTAAGGCAGAGGTTAAGCCGGAGGTCAAGGCAGAGCAAAAGCCACAGCCCGCGCAAAAGACAGAGGTCAAAACGGAGCCGAAGGTAGAGGTAAAGAGGGCAAGCGAGATAAACGAGAGGGCGAAAAACGCAATGGCGCCGAAGGGCGAGAGGCGCGATTTCCACACCGATTTCAAAAAGCCCGCACAGAAAAACGATACGTTTTCTCCGTCTGCTCAAAAGCCCGATTTCAGACAGAAGGACGGCTTTAAGAAGGATTTCGGTCAGGACAAAAAGAGCTTTGACCGCCAAGGAGATTTCCGCAAGGGTGGAGATTTCAGGCGTGACGAGCGCGGCTCGTTCGGCGGTTTCGATAAGGACGCAGCTCCGAGGCGCCCGCAGTACAATCCCGCACCGAAGGTAAAGCACCAGGAGAGCAACACCATTGAAATAAAGAAGAAAACGGGAGCTACCCGTATAGTCGATACGAGGACGGTCGATATTGACCTTTCCAAGTACGACGACAAGACGGATATGTACGCATCGTCCTACGAGGCGTACGGTCAGTCAACCTCGAAGCAGAAGCTCAAAAAGCAGAACACCAAGGACGCATACGGCTCAAAGAAGGAAAAAGAGCGTATGGCTATGGAGAAAATGAAGAGAGAGGTGTTTGAAAAAGCAAAGAACACCAAGCTCTCCATAACCGTCCCCGACGAGATAACCGTCGGTGAGCTTGCAACGAGGCTTAAGGTAACCTCTGGCGAGGTAATAAAGAAGCTTATGATGATGGGCGTTATGGCGTCCGTCAACCAGACGATAGACTACGATACCGCGTACCTGATAGGCGACGAGCTTGGGGTCAAGGTATCGAAAGAGGTCGTTGTCACCATAGAGGAAAAGCTTTTCGACGACGAAAAAGACCCCGAGGAAGATCTTGTCGAGCGCGCGCCTGTTGTGTGCGTTATGGGTCACGTCGACCACGGAAAGACGTCACTTCTTGACGCGATAAGACACACGAACGTAATATCGGGCGAGGCAGGCGGAATAACCCAGCATATAGGCGCTTACAGAGTAAATATAAAGAACAAGGATATAACGTTCCTTGACACCCCCGGACACGAGGCGTTTACGGCCATGCGTTTAAGAGGTGCCATGGCAACGGATATAGCGATAATAGTCGTTGCGGCTGACGACGGAATAATGCCGCAGACCATAGAGGCTATAAATCACGCCAAGGCGGCAGGGGTAGATATAATAGTCGCAATAAACAAGATGGATAAGCCCGCGGCAAACCCCGACGCCGTAAAGCAGGAGCTTAC
This sequence comes from uncultured Clostridia bacterium, assembly GCA_946061315.1. Taxonomy (GTDB): domain Bacteria; phylum Bacillota; class Clostridia; order Oscillospirales; family CAG-272; genus RGIG2000. The sequence continues at coordinate 2,819 of CAMGRB010000005.1, forward strand.
GAAGTACGATCTCGTTCCGGAGGAGTGGGGCGGCGACGTTATCTGCGTCCCCGTATCCGCGGTAACGGGCAAGGGCATTGACGACCTTCTTGAAAATATCCTTCTCGTTGCGGAGGTAAAGGAGCTTAAAGCAAATCCGAAGCGTCACGCAAAGGGAATCGTTATCGAGGCAAAGCTCGATAAGGGCAGAGGACCCGTTGCAACGATACTCGTTCAAAACGGTACTCTCCACGCAGGCGACGTAGTTATAGCGGGCACGGCAGTCGGCAGAGTAAGGGCGATGACCGACCACAACGGCAAAGCGCTCAAAGAAGCGGGACCGAGCGTGCCGGTTGAGATAACGGGACTTGACGGAGTGCCTTCCGCAGGTGACGAGTTCAATGCCGTCGAGGACGAAAAGATGGCAAGAGAGCTTGCCGAGCAAAGACGTTCAAGGGCAAAGGAGGAGGAGTTCAAGTCGAGCGCAAAGGTAAATCTCGACGACTTGTTCTCACAGATAAGCGAGGGCGCAAAGGAGATAAACGTCATAATAAAAGCGGACGTCGGCGGCTCCTGCGAGGCTGTAAAATCTTCGCTTGAAAAGCTCTCGAACGACGAGGTAAAGATAAAGGTTATCCACACCGCAGTCGGCGGAATTACCGAGGGTGACGTTATGCTCGCGGCCGCCTCCAATGCGATAATAGTCGGCTTTAACGTACGTCCCGACAAAAACGCAATAGACTCCGCGGCAAGACAAAACGTCGATATAAGAACGCACAGAATAATCTACGAGATAATCGAGGAAATGGAAGCGGCGATGAAGGGAATGCTCGCTCCCGAGTACAAAGAGGTTATAAACGGTCACGCAGAGGTGCGCCAGACGATAAGAGTGCCGAGCGTTGGAACGATAGCGGGCTCTTACGTAAGGGACGGCAAGATAACGCGTGCTTCGCAGATAAGAATATTGAGGGACGGCATAGTTATCGCCGAGGACAAAATCTCGTCACTGCGCCGTTTCAAAGATGACGTAAAGGAAGTTGCGGCAGGCTACGAATGCGGCGTCGGACTTGAAAAGTTCAACGACATAAGAGAGGGCGACGTGCTCGAAGCGTTCGTTATGGAGGAAGTCGCACGGTAAACGCAAAATAAAGGCGCAAGACTAAAATCTTGCGCCAATCGAAAAAAACTCTTGACAAACGCTATACGTTGCGTGTATAATATAGTTTGTCTTGGAATCACGAAAAATAGATTTTCTTCAAAAGCGATATGCGAGAGAAGAACGGACTTCTGATATGATTTAAGGAGGTGCTAACATGTTAAGAACTTATCAGCCTAAAAAACGCCAGAGAAAAAAAGAGCATGGCTTCAGAAAAAGAATGAGAACTGCCGACGGCAGAAAGGTCTTGAAAAGAAGACGCGCAAAAGGCAGAGCAAGACTTACCTATTGATTGCTTTTATCGCCTCCGGACCTTACACGTTCGGAGGACTTTTTTAAGAAAAAACGGGGAGATGTGTCTGTTTTTTTACGGACACGCCCCCAACAAAAAAATGATCGTGATGTGAAAAAGTGCAGAAATACGACTGCAAAAAGGGGTCCCTTTTATGAAGCATATCGCAATAAGTGAAAATCATCTGTATTCCAAATCGTACGCAAAGGGCAACAAATACGTGGGCGAAAACGTCGTCATTTACGTATTAAAAGACTTAAAAGCGAAAAAACTTATGATGGCAAATCCTATGAAGGTTTATATAAACAGAATAGGAATCACCGTGTCAAAAAAGCTCGGAGGTGCCGTTTGCCGTACGAGGATAAAAAGAATTTTGCGTGAGGGTTTAAGGCAAACCGAAAAAGAGAACAAGGTAAAAGGCGGATACCTTGTCGTCCTCGCCGCCCGTTCGGGTGCGAGGGAGGCAAAATCCACCGATATTGCAAACGACGTAAAGAGGGCTTTTATGTCCCTCGGGCTCATCGAAAAGAAAGAAAAATCGGACACAGTGTCCGAAATTTGTGCAAAAACCGAAAAAGAATCGGATTTTAAGGCGGCGGAAAATTCCGCTTGTGAAAATGAAGAAAATACTTGAATTTTTAATAAGGGTGTACCGTAAGTTTATATCGCCCATCAAACCGTGTTGCTGTCGGTTTACTCCGACATGCTCGCAGTATGCGCTTGACGCGATAGAGCGCTTCGGTGCAATAAGAGGTACGCTCCTTGCGATATGGCGGATATTGCGTTGCAATCCGTTCTGCAGAGGAGGCTACGACCCTGTGCCGGACAAATTTACTTTCAGACGGCAGAATAAAAAAGAGGAGAAGTCAGATGAATGATTTTTTAGCTAAACTGCTCGGCTACGTAATGCAAGGATGTTATTGGCTCACCAATAACTACGTGCTCGCACTCCTTTTGTTCGCTCTTGCCATGCAGCTTCTTATGTTGCCGCTTGGCTTAAAGCAACAGAAGAATATGATAAAACAGGCAAAACTGCGCCCGAGAGAAATGGCGATAAAGAAAAAATACGCCGGGCGCAACGACCAGGTTTCCATGAAAAAATGTCAGAACGAGATAATGGAAATGTATCAGCAAGAAGGATACAGCACGATGGCGGGATGCCTTCCCATGCTCGTTCAGCTCATAATAGTCTTTCCGCTCTATCAGGTAGTTATCCGTCCGCTTGAGTTTATAAGCGGTCTTACCGCCGATATGTGCGGAGAGATGGCAGACATACTTATGGGCGTTGGCGACGGTGCCTTCAAGGCTTATACCGGATACCAGATAGACCTTATAAGGAAGATAGAGGAACTCGGCGTCGGAAACCTCTCGGAAAAATTTCAGGGCTTTCTTGACGGCAAAACGTTGCCCGACGTGTCGCTTTTCGGGGTCGACCTCGGAATTACGCCGTTTGCGGCATTAAAGAGCGCTTCGTGGTGGCTCGTTTTCGTCCCGATACTCAACCTCGGGCTTATGTATCTGTCGCAGTTCCTTTCAAAGAAGTTCACTTATCAGAACACCCAGGCAGAAGCGGCAAACAATTCTTCAATGAAGATAATGATGTACGTTTTGCCTCTTATGACGTTTTTCATAACGTTCAACTTTGCATCTGCTATCGGTATTTACTGGATCTTCAGAACGATACTTTCAATGGCACAGCAGTTTATACTCGCCAAGGTAATGCCTTACCCCGTGTTTACGGAGGAGGACTACAAAAAGGCGGAGCGTGAGTATAAAAAGGGCAAGAGCGGGCAGGAAACCGTATATCCGCAAAGGGAATACCGTTCGCTCCACCATATAGACGACGATGATTATCCGGCGCCTAAAACCAACAACAAAAACAAGAACGGCAAAACGCAGGTAAAGCCCTCCGTCAGCAAGCCGTCTAACAATTCCGCAGAAAAAGCGGAAAAGAGCATAACCGATAAAAGCATTACGGACGATACCGTGACAAATGACAATCCGAAAGAGGAATAAAAAATGAGATTTGAATATACAGTGACGGCAAAAACCGTCGATGAAGCATACAAGAAGGCAATAGACCTTTATTCAAGCCTCGGCGAAATTTCCATGGAGGAAGTAATAAACAGAGGCAAAAAAGGATTTCTCGGTATAGGTGCAGTCAATGCCGAGATAAGAATTTCCGTTGACGACGGAAAAGAAGAAAAGAAGCCGGAGGCAACAAAAAAGCCTCAAAAGAACGACACTCCCCAAAGAAAAGACGCACAAAAGAGCGAAAAACCGCAAAAGAAGCAGGATAACGCCGCGCCAAAGACCGAAAGAGCCGCACAGAGCGCAAGGCAGGAAGCTCCGAAAAGAGAAAAACGCCCTCAAAGACCCGTTCAGCCGGTACGTCCCGAGGAGCCGGAAAAAGAGCGCATAAAGGACGAGGATATCCATATAACCGCCCAAGAAAAGCAGGTTGTAATAGATTTTCTCAACAAGTTCATAAAGGATATCAACTTTAACTGCGTTGCCGAGGGTGACCTGACCCCCGACGAAAACGGATACGTGACGAGAAAAGTTGATATAAACGGAGAGGACGCCTCCGCCCTTATAGGACATCACGGCGAAACGCTCGACGCTATTCAGTATCTTGCAAACCTCTGCCTCGCACGCAAATTTGAAGGCGACCACAAGGAATACGTAAAGGTAGTCGTCGACATCGGCGGTTACAGGGCAAAGAGAGAGCAGTCGCTGCGTGCTCTTGCAAGAAGAATGGGCGAGAAGGCGCTCAAATACAAGAGAAACGTTCTTCTTGAGCCGATGAACGCATATGAGAGAAGAATAATTCACTCCGAGATACAGACAATGGACGGAATTTCCACTCACTCGGTAGGCTACGACGAGAACAGAAAAATCGTCATCACCTACGACGGTAAGGATAAAAGAAACTGAAAATCCTATCCGAAAATTTGTTTTGTAACAAGAACGAAAAATAAAACATTTACCGCTTTTTATTTCCGGTTTACCTGGGGATGAAAAGCGGTTTTTATATGTAATGCAAGTAATATTTTTTCGGGAAACGTGCATACTAACCGAAAAAGAGGTGTAAGAAATGAGTTCTTTGTGGCTTGAAAATACAAATCTGCCCAAGTTCCCATCGCTTGACAAAACCGTAAAAACCGACGTTTTGATAATAGGCGGAGGAATTGCCGGCATACTAACGGGTTATATGCTCAAAAAGGCGGGGGTAGGGTGCGTTATCGCGGAGAGCGACCGCATATGCCACGGCACAACGGGGAATACGACGGCTAAAATAACAGTTTTGCACGGCTTCATTTACGACAAGATGATAAAGAGGTTCGGTGCGGAATATGCGCGCCTTTATCTGAAAGCCAATATGGAGGCGCTTTCGGAATACCGCAGAATGTCGGAAAGCATAGATTGTGATTTTGAAAGCTCCGACGCTTACGTTTACTCTCTTGACGACAAAGAAAAGGTGCAAAGAGAGGTAAAGGCGCTGAAAACTCTCGGCTTTCCCGCAAAATTCGACAACGCCGAAAAACTGCCGTTTAAGGTTGCGGGGGCGGTAAAAGCGGAGGGGCAGGCGCAGTTTAATCCGCTTAAATTCTTGTCGCACGTATGCCGTGACCTTGAAATATACGAAAGCACAAGGGTTATGGAGCTTACTCCCGACGGCGCCGTGTGCAACGGCGGCAGAATAAAAGCGGACAAGATAATAGTCGCAACGCATTTTCCGTTTATAAACAAGCACGGCTCCTATTTTCTCAAAATGTATCAGCACCGTTCTTATGTGATAGCGCTTGAAAACGCGCCCGACCTTGACGGCATGTACGTTGACGGCTGCAAAACCGGAATGTCTTTCAGAAACTACCGCGACCTTTTGTTCGTCGGAGGAGCTGGGCAAAGGACGGGCAAAAAGTGCGGCGGCTGGGAGGAGTTATCCGAATTTATACACAAAAATTATCCCGATGCCCGCGAGGTTGCAAGATGGGCAACGCAGGACTGTATGACCCTCGATAGTATTCCATATATAGGGCAGTACTCGAAAAGGACGCCGAACTTTTATGTTGCGACGGGCTTTAATAAGTGGGGTATGACCTCCTCAATGGTAGCCGCAAAACTGCTCACGGATATAATTATCGGCAAAAAGAACGACTACGTGTCCGTATTTTCACCGTCAAGAAGCATTATGCGCCCACAGCTTGCATCAAATGCGGCACACGCAATAATAAATCTTCTGACGCCTACCGCACCGCGCTGTCCTCACGTCGGTTGCGCTCTCAAGTACAACAAGCAGGAGCACTCATGGGATTGCCCCTGCCACGGCTCCCGCTTTGACGAGGACGGCAAGCTTCTTGACAACCCCGCAACAGAGGACAAAAAGATGAAATAAATACGTCTTCCGCAAGTTTTATCTTGCGGCAGATACGTTTTTGCAATAGAGTGTCAACGAAAGTGATTTATAAAAATACGAACCCCCTCGGCTCGAAAGCGAGGGGGTTTAATTATATGTTTGTTGTGGAAGTGTATGAAAAATTACTTTTCAAGCGAGTTATAGAAGTCGCGAAGGACAAAGAAAGCAAGCTTTTTATGCTTTCTGTCGGGAGAAACGAGTCCCTTGCGGTTGTAGAATTTCTGAATTGCCGACGTTCTGCGCGGGCAACGGAAATCGAACAGTATCCAGGGGGTCATACCTTTTATGTAGGGTATTTTCTTTATCGTTTCGACCTGTCTTTCGTAAACGTGTGCCTGGCAGTCCTCCGTTCCCTTGTCGTCAACCGTTCCTCTTAAACCGGGATAAGCGTCGGCACCGAGCTCCGTTATTATAACGGGCTTTTCGGGCTTACTGTTTTCAAATAGCGCGGGGAGAAGATTGAAGTCGGGGGAGTACCAGCCGATATATTCGTTTATTCCTATGATGTCGAGGTGTTTTTCAAGTCTGTCCTCGATCTTATTTTTAGCAAAGTTGGTAAGGCAAGCGGCGGAAACGGGGCGCGTTGTGTCCATTTTGTGCGCACAGCTTGCAAGACCCGACATAAATTTGAGCCTTTCGTCCGTGTCGGGATTTTCGTTGCCGACCGACCATACGATAACGCTTGCGCGGTTGTAGTCACGCTTTATAAGCTCTTTTAACTGGTTTTCGCCGTCTTTGTAAGTAGCTTCCGAAGCGAAATCTATATCCCAGTAAACGGGCACCTCCTCCCAGAGAAGAAGCCCGAGCTCGTCGGCAAGCTCCGCCATTCTTTCACTGTGCGGATAGTGAGCAAGACGCATATAGTTGCAACCGAGCTCTTTTGCTATACGGATGTTTTCAATGCGTTCCTCGTCGGTAAGTCCTTTTCCACTCTTAACGCTGTCCTCGTGGCAGCTTATTCCTCTCAAAAATACGCTCTTGCCGTTTAACATAATGTCCGTGCCGCTTACGCGTATTTCGCGGAAGCCTACTTTGTCCTTTACCTCGTCGGAGAGGCAGGTGAGTTTAACATCGTACAGCTTCGGGCTTTCGGGCGACCAAAGCTCCGGCTTTGCGTCAAATACAAGCTCGCCAAAGCCGTCTTTTACGGTTATCTTTTCTTTTACTCCAAGCTCGTCTATGCTCAATTCGGCAACGCCGTCAACCGCTTTTGAAAGCTCTACGCTTACAAGTATTTTGCCGAAATTACTGTTCGGTTGAAGCGCTATTTTGAAATCCTTTACGTAAATTTCGGGGACGCGGATAAGCTCTATATCACGGTAAACTCCGCCGTAGTTGAACCAGTCGGTGTTGGACATGGGGAGCTGGCTGTCTCTCCTCGTGCTGTCCGCCTGAATTATTATTCTGTTTTCTTCTTTGAGATAATCGGTTATATCGAAGCAGAAGGGTGTGGAGCCGCCCCTGTGCAAGCCGACGTATTTTTTGTTGATAAACACGTGGCAAAGGTAGTTTACGGCGCCTATTTTGAGTATCATTCGCTCGCCTTCGCTCTTCTTTTCATAGAGGAACTTTCTCGTGAAAGTCATCGGTCCTTCGTAAAGAAGGTATTTTTCGTCAAACGTGTTAAAAGAGCAGGGAAGCGGCATAACGTCCCACTCGTCAAACGAGAAATCGTAAGGAACTCTTTTGCCCTCTTCGTCGTAATATCTTTCGTTGTACCAGCCGTCCCTTAAGCAGCAGTCATACTGATCGACGGTATAATGCCATTCGCCGTTCAGGGATTCTTTTTTTCTGAATCTGTCGTAAATAAGCGTGTCTGCGGTGGCGAAATTTTTTTCGTATTGCTGTAAGAAATCTCTCCTCATACAAAAATTCCTTTCCCTTTTTGCATTGTTTTTCTACATTGTAGCACACGGTAGGCAAAAATGAAATAGCAAAATTTCAAAATTTTCAAAAAATATTTCAAAGACCGTTTGGCATCAAAAGCAGGCGTCTTTTGAAATGGTCAGTCCAAAAAGGTGTGTGTTACGGGAAAGTGAAGAAAAAAGAAAGCCGACTTCACAAACGGAGATTTTCAAAATCACATAACGCAAATAAAAGCCGCGGGAGCCGATGGCAGCTATGCTTATCGAACGTTTTGCCGCGGCTTTTTTCCGCTTTTTTCAAACCGTTTGGAAGGCATGACGCGCGGGGTGTTTTTCACATTGTGAATGATATATGAAAATATGCTGAAAAAGCTCCAAAACGGTTGCAAAAAATTATGCAATGTGCTAAAATGAAAGTACAAGGAAGGCTACCGTATTACGCAAAATTCATAAAACTCGGCAAAAACCCAACCCACTTTTGCAGATAAGATTATGAAGTTTGTGAAAAGTAGACAAAAAAGCGGCTTTGGCAATCTTACAAAAACGCGTTTTTTTGTGCAAGGTAACAAAAAAGCACCGTTGGCACTAACAAATTTTTATTAGAGGTTGCAAAATCGCTTCGCGAATGATATAATATAGTAGCCAAATAAAATAAGTGTGGTTCTTCTATCTATCTTTTAATGCCCTTGATTTCGGGGGAGCCGCACAAGTTAAAAATACACACAAACAATTCACACGGTGAAGAAAGGTGGAAATTATGAAGTACGATGAAATGATGAAACCGTACAAGCGGAAGCTCGTTGCAGAGGCGATAATAAAGGCCGTTGCCACAGGACTTTTCCTGGGCTCGGGCGTGTCGCTTCTCTTTGCTCTGTTTACGAGATTCATCGTAAAACAGACGCACAATATCGTGTTCGTTATACTCACGATAGCACTTGGCGTTGCAACGGCGGTTGGAATAGGAATAAGGGTTTATCTTAAGAGATTCCGTTCAAACGCAAAACGCCTTGCAAAGAGAATGGACTCTTTGGGACTTGAGGAACGCGTTACCACGATGGTGGAGTTCCAGGAGGATAAGTCCTACGTTGCAAAGGTACAAAGGGACGATACGATGGATCGCCTTTCGGGACTTAACATTAAACAGTTGAGAATAAAATTCCCGAAAAAGACCATACTCTCTTGCGTAGCAATGCTTCTTTCAGTTCTCCTTATTCTCGTTATACCGGTACGAGGCGTAGAGCCCCCCATTAACGAGGAAGAAGTCGAAATGATCGCATCGCTCATTGCAGACCTGCGTCAGATTATAAACGAGTCCGAAACGAAGGAAGATTTCAAGGCTATGCTCAACGGCATAGTTGACGACCTCGAGGAGGACATCAAGGCGACCGACACGACGGAGGTCAAGTATCAGAAGATAAGAGATACGAGAAAGCTTATAATGAAGCTTCTTGAAGCCGAGATGGCAAACATCGAGGATATTCTTGACGAGATCGAAAAGAACGAGCAAGAACAGGAAAAGAACGACCAGGACGTTCTTGACGATTTGCGCAACCAAGAGGATCAGAAGACGAACGAGGAAATACTCGATGATCTTCGTCAGGAAGATCAGCAGCAGGCAAACCAGGATATGCTCGACGAGCTTAAGAAGAACGAGGAGACCAAGGAGCTTGCCGAAGCACTTGAAAGTCAGGATCAGCAAAAGATAAACGAAGCTCTTGACAAACTCAAAGAGGAAATAAAGGATAAACAGGATCAGGAAAAGAGCGAGTTCCTTGAGGACATCATACAGGCAATCGAAGATGCAACCAAGGATCAGCCCGATACCGACCTCAAAGATAACCTTGACCAACTCAAAGAGGATCTTGAGAACATAAAAGAGAAAAACGACAACAACGAGAATACCGATAGCGACGTTGACCAGGCGATAGAAGATGCAAAGCAGAACTTCGAGGATATGAACAAGCTCGACGAGATGATGAAGGATCTTGCAAACGCTATCGAAAACAAGGATCAGGATAAGATAAACGAAGCTCTTGACAATATAAAAGAGGAAATAAAGGATAAGCAGGATCAGGAAAAGAGCGACTTCCTCCAGGACGTCATCGACAGAATCGACGATGCAACGAAGGATAAGGACAACACCGATCTTAAAGATAACCTCGACAACCTCAAAGAAGATTTGCAGGATATCAAGGATAAGAACGACAACAACGAGAATACTGACAGCGACGTTGATCAGGCGATAGAAGACGCAAAGCAGAACCTCGAAGATATGAACAACTTCGATAATATGATGGAAGATCTCGCCAACGCTATCGAGAGCAAGGATCAGGAAAAGATCGACCAGGCTCTTGAAAACATGAGAGATCAGATCAACAACACCGAGGACAATCAGGATAAAGCGGACCTTATCGATAAGATAACCGACAGAATCGACAATGCTACCGACAGCGAGAAGCCCGAGAGCGAAAAGACCGACCTTGAAAAAACGCTTGAAGATCTCAGCAACAACCTCAAAGATGCTTCCAACGACGCGAAGAACGATATGGATCCTCAGGAAAAGGTTGACGACGCGATAGACCAGGCTAAAAAAGATTTCGATCAGATGAACAAGGTCGATGACGTAATGAGCGACTTTAACGACGCTCTCCAATCGCAGGATCAGGAAAAGATCGATCAGGCTCTTGACAACCTCAAGGATCAGCTTCAGAATGCGGAGAGCAATCAGGATAAAGCAGACCTTGCACAGGATATAGCCGATAAGATCGACCAGATTCTCGACGACAGCAAGTCCGACAGCGAAAAGAGCGAAATGGAAAAGGCTCTTGAAAATCTGAAAGACAATCTTCAGGATATAGCAAACGACGCAAGTCAGGATAAGAACACCGACCAGAAGACCGAAGATGCCATAGACCAGGCAAAGCAGGAAATCGGTGACGCTATGAAGGATCAGCAGAACAAGAACGAAACCCTTGAGGATATGAAGAACGCTATGGACCAGGCCGAGAAGGATCTCGTAGGAGAAGACCAGAAGGCCGTGGACGACGCAATGGATAATCTTAAGGACATCGTAAACAATTCCGACGTAAGCCAGGAAAAGAAGGACGATCTCAACCAAAAGGTAGACGACTTGAATGACAGACTTCAGGATCAGCTCGACAAGGGAGCCTCCAAAGAGGATCTCAGCGCCGAGATAGGCGAAACAAAGGACCAGATACAGCAGGATATCAAGGACGCTCAGGACCAGCAGAAGCAGGACGGCGAGAGCCTTGAACAGAACGAAACGACCAAAGAGATAGGCGAGGCAATCAAGAATAACGATAAAGAGGCTCTTGATCAGGCACTTGAAAATCTCAAGGATCAGTATAAAGACCTTACCGGCTCGGATCTCCAGCAGAAGTTTGAGGATATAGCAAGCGATCTGGAAAACGCCGCACAAGACGTTCAGAACGAGGATACCAAGAACACGCTTGAAGATCTTTCACAGGCGTTCAAGGATGCGGCTAACACCACTTTCGATAGCGAGGAACAGGCAAAGCAGGATGCCAATGCCGCAATAGATCAGGCTCAGCAGGAATTCAATCAGGCTATGGACGAATTCCAGAAGGAACAGGATACCAATAAGGAAGCTCTTGACGCTCTTGATAAGGCTCAGCAGGATATAACCGGTCAGGAAATGCCGAAAGAACCCGGTCAGGCAGGCTCGAGCGAAGAAAAGAAGGAAAATCAGGAAGAGCAAAAGAGCGAAGAAGGCGGAGAGTCCGAGGACGCCGAGCAGGATATGGAGGCCGAGGACAAAAACGGCGGCGGCTCCATGAAGAACGACGAAAAGGTCTGGGTTCCCGGTCAGGGCGACGTCGACATTAAGGACGTAATAGGCGACGACAACCATTACAACGAGGAAGTTTCTCGTATGGACGATATGATGGATAATCTTACGGATGAGGAAAGAAGACTCATTCAGGACTATCTCGGAATATACGGTACAAGCAACTAATAAAAACAGCATTTAGAGAAGAATTGGAGAAGAAGAAGATGGGATTATTTGATAGGAAAAATGCAGATAAAAAGGCAACTGAGGCGCAAAGCGCCTCAGTTTCCGACGTTAAAAAGGAAGAAACGTCTGCGGCAAACACAGTAACGATCGAACCGAGAGTTGACAAACAGGCACACTCTATCCCCGGAAAGCCGAAGCCTGCAGCTCCCGCAGCCCCCGCTAAAGCGGAAGCTCCGGCAGAAGAGGCAGCTCCTGCAGAACAGGCTAAACCGGCAGAGGCGGCAAAGCCTGCAGAAGAGGCTAAACCCGCAGAGGCGGCAAAACCGGCAGAACCGGCTAAACCCGCGGCTCCGGCAGTACAAGCGCAAAATGAAGAAAAAGACGAGAGAACTCCCGAGCAGCAGAAGGCGGATGCAGTAGCTGAAAAAGAGCTTAAATTGTTCGCCGAAAAGTGCAAGAGAATATTCGAGGAGGTCAGAAAGGATATTATCGGTCAGACCGAGGTCCTTCAATATACAATAACGGCGATTATTGCAGGAGGTAACGTTCTTCTCGAGGGTTTGCCGGGACTTGGTAAAACACGTCTTGTAAGATCACTCGGTAACGTATTCGATTTGCCTTTCTCACGTATTCAGTTTACGCCTGACTTGATGCCTGCCGACGTTACAGGTACAAACGTAATTTCAAAAGACGAAAACGGAAACTCGAAATTCGAGTTCCAGAAAGGTCCTATCTTCAGTAACATAGTCCTCGCGGACGAAATTAACCGTGCTACGCCGAAAACACAGGCGGCGCTCCTCGAGGCGATGCAGGAGCACAAGGTAACGGTCATGGGTGTATCCCGTAAGCTTGACGAGCCGTTCTTCGTTCTTGCAACGCAGAACCCGGTAGAGCAGGACGGTACTTACCCGCTTCCTGAGGCACAGATGGACCGTTTTATGTTCAAAATAATCGTTCCTAACCCCTCGGCAGAGGAGCTTGGACAGATAGTTACCATGACGCAGAAGACGATGGATGAAACCGCGAAAGCGGCTTGTAACGGCGAGGAGCTTTTGCGCATGAGAGCAGTTGCAAAGACCATACCGGTATCGAGCGAAGTTCTCAACTACGCGATGGTAATGATCGCATCCACCCACCCGGACAGCGAAGTAGCTACCGAAACCTCAAAGAGATACATACGTTGCGGAGCCAGCCCTCGTGCGGCTCAGGCGCTTATAACCGCAGCGAAGGTAAGAGCTCTTATGAACGGAAGATACAACGTTTCATTTGACGATATAAACAGCCTTGCAATCCCCGTACTCAGACACAGGATAAAGCTCGGCTTCGAGGCAGTAACCTCAAAGATGAACGGAGATGCCGTAGTTGCCGCGCATATAGCCGATCTTAACAATGCGGGCAACAAGTCGACCGACGTATTCGGCAGAGAAAAAAATAAAAAGAAAAAATAATAACGGGCGGTAAAGATGAAACGAAGAATATTAGACGGTGATTTTCTTGACCGTCTTGACTCTGCCGCACTTTGCCTGAAAAATCCCATGACGGGATATTTCGGTGGTGGCCGAAAAGCACGCTCCTACGGAAGTACGGTTGAATTTGCCGACTTCCGCGAGTATTTCCCGGGCGATGATATAAGGCGTATAGACTGGAACGTCTACGCCCGTTTCGAGAAATACTTTATAAGGTTGTTCACGGACGAGAGGCAGATGCACAATCACATAATGATAGACTGCTCTGCGT
>CAMGRB010000006.1 GCA_946061315.1 uncultured Clostridia bacterium
AAGAAAATGGCAGGTCAGTACGGTAACGAAAAGCTCACCGTTCTCAACCTGGAAGTAGTAAAAGTAGATACGGAGAAGAACCTTATCGCTGTAAAGGGCGCAGTTCCCGGAGCACGCGGAGGAATAGTTGTTCTTCGTGACAGCGTAAAAGCATAAGCGAAGGAGGGAAAAACGATGCCAAATATCAAAGTTGTTAATATGACAGGCGCACAGGTCGGCGAAATCGCATTGTCCGATACCGTATTCGGTGCCGACGTCAACGAGGCTGTCCTCCACGCAGCAGTAAGAGCATACCTTCTCAATCAAAGACAGGGAACGCAGTCGACGCTCACGAGAAGTGAGGTTTCGGGCGGCGGACGTAAGCCCTGGAAGCAGAAGGGCACGGGCAGAGCAAGACAGGGCTCCACGAGATCTCCTCAATGGACTCACGGCGGAATAGCTCTCGGACCGAAACCCCGTTCTTACCGCACAAAGTTAAATAAGAAGGTAAAGCAGATAGCTATGTTCAGCGCGCTCAGCTCCAAGGTAGCAGACAACGAGATGATCGTCGTTGAGGCCCTAACGGCAACCGAGTACAAGACCAACGCGATGGTCGCACTGCTCGCCGCACTCGGAGCAGGTAAAAAGCGCCTTGTTGTTCTTGAAGCGCCCGACGCAATAGTTACAAAGAGCCTTTCAAACATCCCCGGCGTGAAGGTAGCATACGCAAACACGCTCAACGTGTACGACATTCTTAACTGCAATACGATAGTATTTGCACAGGCTGCCGTATCGAAAATAGAGGAGGTGTACGCATAATGAAATTTGCTCAGGACATAATCCTTAAACCGGTTATAACGGAGAAAGCAACCGACGGCATATCTTCAAAGAGATATACCTTCAAGGTAGCGACCGACGCAACGAAGCCCGAGATTGCAAAGGCAGTTGAGGAGCTTTTCGGAGTAAAGGTTGCAAGCGTAAACACAATAAATATGAAGAAGAAACCGAAAAGACTCGGATACCACGCAGGCTACACAGCCGAATGGAAAAAGGCAATAGTAACACTTGATGCTTCATCCAAGGAAATCGAGTTCTTTAACGGCATGAACTGATAACGGGAGGCAGTTGAAATGGCAACAATGAAATATAAACCGACCACACCGTCAAGAAGGCACATGTCGGTAGCATCTTTCGACGAGGTAACGAAGTTTACCCCCGAAAAGAGCTTAATTGAAATAAAGAAGAAAAATTCCGGCCGTAACAACTACGGCAAGATCACCGTTCGTCATCAGGGCGGCGGAAACAAGCAGAAGTACAGAATAATAGACTTCAAAAGGGACGACGCTTCCGCAAAGGTTATCGGTATCGAGTACGACCCGAACAGAACCTCTTATATAGCACTCGTTGAGAACGACGAGGGCAAAAAGAGCTACGTTGTCGCTCCTCTCGGAGTTACCGACGGTGACGTTCTCTACTCGGGAGCAGATGCAGACATAAAGCCGGGCAACACGCTTCCTATTGAAAATATACCGGTAGGTACTATTATTCACAACATTGAGCTTTATCCCGGCAAGGGCGGACAGCTTGTCCGTACCGCAGGTGCACAGGCTCAGCTTATGGCTAAGGAAAACGGCATGGCTCAGGTAAGGCTTCCCTCCGGTGAGGTAAGACTTGTAAGACTTGATTGCAGAGCAACCATCGGTCAGGTAGGCAATATCGAGCACGATACCGTTAAAGTAGGAAAAGCCGGCAAGACTCGTCATATGGGCATTCGTCCTACCGTGCGCGGTTCCGTCATGAACCCTTGCGATCACCCTCACGGTGGTGGTGAAGGTAAATCTCCTGTCGGACGCCCGGGACCTGTTACTCCTTGGGGCAAGCCTGCTCTCGGATACAAGACGAGAAACAAGAAGGCAAGAACCAACAAGTATATTGTAAAGCATAGAAACGGCAGATAAGGGAGGAGAGAATAATGAGCAGAAGTTTGAAAAAAGCGCCTTATGTAGAAGAAAAGCTCTTCAACCGCATCCAGGCAATGAATGAGAAGGGCGAAAAGAAGGTCATCAAAACGTGGTCTCGCTCTTCGACGATATTCCCGGAGTTTGTAGGACATACAATAGCCGTTCACAACGGTAAAACACACGTTCCGGTATATGTAACCGAAGATATGGTAGGACACAAGCTCGGCGAGTTTGCGCTTACAAGAACATTCAAAGGTCACGCAGGATCAAAAACTTCAAATAACGGTAAATAACAGGAGGCTAACGCATCACAATGGAAGCAAAAGCATACCTTTATGATGTTCGCATCGCTCCGCGCAAAGTACAAATCGTTCTTGACCTTATTCGTGGCAAGGATGTTGATATGGCAGCTGCAATTCTTAAGAACACTCCTAAGAGCGCAGCGGAATATCTTGAGAAGCTTCTCAAGAGCGCAGTAGCTAATGCTGAAAACAATCATCAAATGGACAAATCGAAACTTTATATTTCCAAGTGCTTCGTAACCCCGGGCAGCCATATGCTCAAAAGAGTAATGCCCGGAGGTAAGGGAAGCGCGAACAGAATATTAAAGAGAACCAGCCACATCACTATTGAAGTGGCTGAGAAAGAGTAAGGAGGACGCTGAGATGGGACAGAAAGTTAATCCGCACGGCTTGCGTGTCGGAGTAATCAAGAACTGGGATTCGAGATGGTACGCTTCTGACGAAAAGTTCGGCGATATCCTCGTATCCGACTACAATCTGAGAAAGTTTTTGAAGAACAAGCTTCTCAGCGCGGGAATTTCCAAGATAGAAATCGAGAGAGATTCCAAGGAAACGGTTAAGGTGTTCATTCACTGTGCAAAGCCCGGTATGATAATAGGCAAGGGCGGCACGGAGATCGATAAGTTGAGAGAGGACATCGAAAAGCTTACCGGCAAGAAGGCATCCGTAAACGTAGTAGAAGTAAAGCCGATAGATCTCGACGCACAGCTTGTTGCCGAGAATATCGCAAGCCAGCTTGAAAGACGTATAGCATTCCGCCGTGCAATGAAGCAGGCAATAGGAAGAACGATGCGTCTTGGAGCAAAGGGTATAAAGATAGCAGTAAGCGGACGTCTTGGCGGCGCCGAGATAGCTCGTACCGAGCATTATCACGAGGGCACCATACCGCTTCAGACTCTCAGAGCCGACATAGACTACGGTTTCTGGGAAGCAAACACAACGTACGGTAAAATCGGCGTAAAGGTATGGATCTACAAAGGAGAGGTTCTCTCCGAGGTATCCAAGACCACCGAGGAAAAGACCGACCGTCCGAAGAGAAGATTTCAGAAGGACAACAGAGGCGGCGACCGTAACGTGCGCAGAGCACCCCGTGCTCCCAAAGCTACCGAAGGAGGCGAGCACTAATGTTAATGCCTAAAAGAGTAAAATACAGGAGAGTACAAAGAGGCCGTCTTAAAGGTAAGGCTTCAAGAGGCAATACTCTTTCAAACGGACAGTTCGGTCTTGTTGCACTTGAGCCTGCATGGATCACTGCAAATCAGATCGAGGCAGCCCGTATAGCTATGACGAGATATACTCGCCGTGGCGGACAGGTATGGATAAAGATATTCCCGGACAAACCGATAACGGAAAAGCCCGCCGAGACCCGTATGGGTTCCGGTAAAGGTTCACCCGAGTATTGGGTAGCAGTCGTAAAGCCGGGCAGAGTTCTTTTCGAGATGGCAGGCGTAAGCGAGGAAATCGCAAGAGAGGCTATGCGTCTTGCTATGCACAAGCTCCCTATCAAATGCAAATTTGTAGAGAAAGAGCAAATCGAAGAAGTGGAGGAATAAGGCTGTGAAAACTACTGAGATCAGAAATTTGAGCGTTGCCGAGTTGGAAGGCAAGCTTAAAGAGCTTAAAGAAGAGCTTTTCAATCTTCGTTTCCAGCACGCAATAAATCAGCTTGACAATCCCCACAAGATAGCAGATGTCAAAAAGGACATCGCACGCGTAAAAACCATTCTCACAGAGAAGAACGCATAAGTGGAGGAGAACGAGCAATGACAGAAACACGCAACCTCAGAAAAACAAGAGTGGGCATAGTCGCAAGCGACAAGATGGACAAAACCATCGTAGTTGCTATACAGGATAATGTAAAGCATCCCGTATACGGCAAGATAGTAAAGCGCACCGCAAAGTTGCACGCTCACGATGAGAAGAATGAATGTGCTATCGGCGACAGAGTAGAGGTAATGGAAACAAGACCTCTTTCGAAGACGAAGAGATGGCGCCTTGTTCGCATAATAGAGAAAGCAAAATAATCCTTTGAGGGTACATCGTGCGATGTGCCGAATTTCAGGGAAACCTTATTAGGAGGATAAACAAGTGATTCAGCAGCAGAGTTATATGAAAGTCGCTGACAACACCGGAGCAAAAGAGCTCATGTGCATAAGAGTCCTCGGCGGTACCGGCAGAAGATACGCCAATATCGGGGATGTTGTAGTATGCGCAGTAAAGAAAGCCACTCCCGGCGGAGTTGTTAAAAAAGGCGATGTTGTAAAGGCTGTAGTCGTAAGAAGCGTCAAAGGACTTCACCGTCCCGACGGTTCGTATATCAGATTCGACGAGAACGCAGCCGTAATAATAAAGGAAGACAAAACACCCAAGGGAACGCGTATCTTTGGGCCGGTAGCAAGAGAGCTTCGTGAAAAAGAGTACACGAAGATACTCTCACTCGCTCCCGAAGTTCTTTAAGGAGGTAAATGATAATGAAAAAGGTTCATGTAAAGCGTGACGATACAGTTGTCGTTATCTCCGGCGACGATAAGGGCGTTAAGGGAAAGGTTTTGGCTGTAAGCCCCGAAGAAGGCAAGGTAATAGTGCAGGGTGCGAACATCGTGACCAAGCACACCAAGCCGAGAAGACAGGGCGAGGCAGGCGGCATAGTAAAGGTAGAGGGCGCTATGTATGCTTCAAAGGTACAGATAGTATGCTCCAACACCAAGTGTGCCAACTATGACAAGGCAACGAGAATAAAGCATGTAATGAAGGACGGCAAAAAGGTCCGCGTATGTGCCAAATGCGGCAAAGAGCTTTAAGGAGGAGACCGGATATGTCAAGATTAAAGGATATATATGTAAATGAAGTTGCTCCGGCTCTTATGTCGAAGTTCTCATATAAGAGTCCCATGCAGATACCTAAGTTCGACAAGATAGTAATCAACGTCGGCGCAGGCGACGCAAAGGACAACTCCAAGGTAATCGATAACGTCATCGAAGAAATAACGATGATCGCAGGACAGAGAGCAGTTCCGACCCACGCAAGAAAGTCGGTTGCAAACTTCAAGCTCCGTGAGGGTGTAAAGATAGGCGTTAAGGTAACGCTCCGCGGCGAGAGAATGTACGAATTTATGGACAGACTCTTCAGCTTTGCACTTCCGAGAGTACGTGACTTCAAGGGAATCAACGCAAACGGATTCGACGGTCACGGCAACTACTCCATGGGACTTAAAGAGCAGCTCATTTTCCCGGAAATCGAGTACGATAAAGTCGATAAGATACGCGGTATGGACATCACGTTCGTAACGACCGCAAATACCGACGAAGAAGCAAAAGAGCTCCTTACACTTATGGGCGCTCCGTTTGCAAGATAAGGGAGGCTTAACGGATATGGCAAAGAAATCCATGGTACTTAAACAGCAGAAGAAGCAGAAGTACTCGACAAGAGAGTACAACCGTTGCAAAATATGCGGAAGGCCCCACGGCTATCTCCGTAAGTACGGTATCTGCCGTATATGCTTCCGTGAGCGTGCCTACAACGGTGAAATACCCGGCGTAAAGAAGGCAAGCTGGTAAGCTTAAACCTTGTCAAAGGTAAAAACAAAACGAATACAGAGTATTCACTCCAAACTGACCGGAAGGAAACGTATGTTTAACCACCGGTAAGCGGCCGCAAAAGAGCGGCGGCAAGCTTGGTTACTTGCATATAAGGAGGAAAATAAAAATGCAAATGTCAGACGTAATCGCAGATATGCTCACCAGAATCAGAAATGCGAGCACCGCAAAGCACGAAACAGTTGATATTCCCGCATCGAATATGAAGAAGGCAATAGCCGACATTCTTCTTGAAGAGGGATACATCAAAGCGGTTTCGGTAATAGAGGACGGCAAGCAGGGCGTAATCAGAATAACACTCAAATATGAGCAGGGAAAAGTAAAGGCGATCCGCGGAATAAGAAGAGTTTCAAAGCCCGGTCTTCGTATTTACTCCAACTGTGAGGATATGCCTAAGGTAATGAACGGTTTGGGTATTGCAATAGTATCCACATCGAAGGGAATAATGACCGACAAAAAAGCAAGACGTGAAAACGTCGGCGGCGAGATACTCGCTTTTGTCTGGTAAGACGGGAGGAAGCTGAATATGTCAAGAATAGGAAGAGCTCCGATAAACGTTCCCGCAGGAGTTGACGTAAATATAGACAGCGCCAACTACGTTGTTACCGTAAAAGGACCCAAGGGCACGTTGACTCACAATTATCACCACAGAATGATCGTAACGAAGGACGCAAACGTAATAAAGGTTGAACGTCCCTCCGACGAAAAGCTGGACCGTTCACTTCACGGTCTTACAAGAACTCTTATACACAATATGGTAGTAGGCGTAACCGAGGGCTACTCAAAGAAGCTCGAGGTAAACGGAGTAGGATACAGGGTTGCTATGCAGGGTAAATCCCTCAACTTAACGCTCGGTTATTCTCATCCCGTAATAGTTGACGCTCCCGAGGGAATTTCTTTTGAAACTCCCGACTCGAACACCATAATCATAAAGGGTATAGATAAGCAGCTTGTCGGCGAGATGGCAGCATTCGTTCGTTCGAGAAGAGCACCTGAACCTTACAAGGGCAAGGGTATCAAATATGAGGGCGAGAGAATTCGCCGTAAAGCCGGTAAGACCGGAAAGTAATGAAAGGAGACGAATAAGATGGTTTCAAGAAAGGACAGTAACGCACAGCGCCTTAAAAGACACGCAAGAGTCCGTACCAAGATTTCGGGAACGGCAGAGCGTCCGCGTCTTTGCGTATATCGTTCAAATAAGAACATCTCCTGCCAGATTATAGACGACGTCGCAGGAGTAACACTCGTTTCCGCTTCCACAAACGAGGCCGGATTCGAGGGCAACGGCGGCAACAAAGAGGCTGCAAAGAAGGTTGGCCTCGCAATTGCGGCAAAAGCACTTGCAAAAGGAATAGACACAGTAGTATTCGACCGCGGCGGTTATGTATATCACGGACGTGTATCGGAGCTTGCAGAGGGAGCAAGAGAAGGCGGACTTAAGTTCTGATTCTCACCCGAGCAAACCCGGTTTGTACACTGTTTAATTCGTATTTAAGTAAATTAAACAAACAGAGGAGAAATTTATAATGGCAAACAGAATAGACGCTTCCACTCTCGATCTTCAGGAGAAGATGGTAGCACTCAACCGTGTTTCCAAGACGGTAAAGGGCGGACGTATTTCCCGTTTCACCGCACTTATGGTAGTCGGTGACGGCAACGGCCACGTCGGATACGGACTTGGAAAGGCAGCCGAGGTTCCGGACGCTATACGCAAGGGAATAGAGGATGCAAAGAAAAATATGATAACCGTATCCATAAAGGATACGACAATACCTCACGAGGTTTTGGGAAAGTACGGCGCAGGCTCCGTTCTTCTTAAGCCGGCATCTTTGGGTACCGGTATTATAGCAGGACAGACGGTCCGTGCAGTCCTCGAGCTTGCAGGTATAAAGAATATAAGAGCAAAGAGCTTGCGCTCAAACAACAAGACGAACGTTATAAAGGCAACGTTTGAAGGCTTGAAGCAGCTTCGTACAGTCGATGAAGTGGCAAAGACCCGCGGAATCGACGCAGACAAGGTGCTGGGCTAAGGAGGATACCGAGATGGAAAAAGTTAAAGTAACGTTAACAAAGAGCCTTATCGCATCCAAGCCCAATCAGAGAGCTACTGCAAAATCTCTCGGCCTTACCAAGATCGGCGACAGCATAGTATGTGCTAACGATCAGGTTTTGGCAGGCAAAATAAAGGTTATATCTCACCTCGTAACGGTAGAGAACGCTTAACCTCATAATTAGTCTGCCAAACGGCAGAAATTGATTGATAAAATCAATCCAAAAATCAATTTCAATAAGGAGGATAAAATATGAAGCTCCATGAACTTTCACCTGCTGCCGGATCTGCAAAGGCCGCATGGCGCAAGGGAAGAGGAACCGGTTCGGGCAACGGCAAAACAGCCGGCAAGGGACACAAAGGTCAGAATGCCCGTTCAGGCGGCGGAGTAAGACCCGGCTTTGAGGGTGGACAACTTCCGCTTTACAGAAAGCTTCCCAAAAGAGGATTCAACAATAAATTTGCGAAGGAGTACGCAACGGTAAACGTAAGCGCTCTTAACAAGTTCGATAACGGCGACACCGTAACGCTTGATTCTCTCGTAAAGCTCGGCATAGTACGTAAGGAATATGACGGACTCAAAGTGCTCGGTAACGGGGAATTAAAGAAGAAGCTTACTGTTGAAGCAAAAGTCTTCTCGGCAACCGCCAAGGAGAAGATTGAAGCAGCAGGCGGAAAAGCAGAGGTGAAATAATTATGTTTCGTACCTTGGCTAACGCTTGGAAATTAGAAGATTTAAGAAAAAAGATGCTCTTTACTCTGTTTATAATTCTTATATACAGAATAGGAGCTTGTCTGCCGGTACCGTTTGTAAACTCAAGTGTATTTTCTTACTACTTGAGCAGCGGAGCTAACGCAAGCGGCTCGATACTCGGATTTCTTAACGTACTTTCGGGTAACTCGTTCTCGCAGGCAACGCTTTTCGCACTCGGAGTATCTCCGTACATTACGGCGTCCATAGTTATCCAGCTTCTCACCGTCGCAATACCGCCCCTTGAAAGATGGGCAAAGCAGGGCGACGAGGGAAGAAAGAAGATAACGGCGCTCACCCGTTACGTAACGGTAGCGATAGCGCTTCTTACGAGTATAGGTTATTACCTCTACTTAAAGAACTCCGGCTCGCTTCTTGAAGGCTGCGACGGATTCTTCTATGCAGTCGTAATAGTAGCTTGCTACTGCGCAGGCTCGTCACTCGTTATGTGGCTCGCCGAAAAGATAAACGACAGAGGTATCGGAAACGGTATATCTCTCATACTCTTTGCGAACATTATTTCAAGAGGAGCAGGCTTGCTTGACAACCTTATAAATACCATAAAAGAGGGTATTGAAGAAAGTCACGTCGGCATAGCAGTAGGCTTCGTAGTATTCACCGTCGTTCTTATGCTCGCTATGATATGGTTCATCATATTCATTTCGGACAGCGAACGCAGAATACCCGTTCAGTACGCAAAGAAGGTCGTCGGCAGAAAAATGTACGGCGGACAAAACACCAATCTGCCCATAAAGCTCAATATGACGGGCGTTATGCCTATCATATTCGCAAACTCGATAGTGACCATACCCGCAACCCTTTCGATGTTCTTTTCACCGAAGCAGGGAACGGCGTGGTACAATATAGTCAAATTCTGTTCGAGCACCTCGTGGTTCTATGCGGTAATGACGCTTATACTTATCGTCGCATTCGCATACTTCTACGTTGCAATTTCCTTCAATCCCATTGAGGTTGCGGGCAACTTGCAGAAAAACGGCGGCTCGGTACCCGGTATCCGTCCCGGTAAGGCAACGTCCGATTACATCTCGAAGGTTCTTTCGAGAATAACGTTCATCGGCGCTCTTGCACTTGCTGTTATCGCCGTGGTTCCGCTTATAATCCAACTTGTTGTCGGAGCTATAGCAAATCACGTTGAATTCTTCGGGCATCTCTCGTTCTCCGAGCTTGCGTTCGGCGGAACGTCGATAATAATCGTTGTCGGAGTAATTCTTGAAACGGTAAGGGAAATCGAAGGTCAGATGACTATGCGTCACTACAAAGGATTCCTTTAATATATAAGAGGGGATTTTATGAGTAAGAAGAACCTTAAAATGATATTCCTTGGCGCACCCGGTGCGGGCAAGGGAACACAATCCGACATAGTATCCGAGAAATATTCGATACCGACTATTTCGACGGGAGCTATGATAAGAGAAGCAATAAAAAACAATACCGAGATGGGTAAGGCTGCAAAGTCATACACCGAAAAGGGCGCGCTTGTTCCCGATGAGGTTGTTATCGGAATAATAAGCGAGCGTCTCTCGCAGGATGACTGCAAAAACGGATTTATCCTTGACGGCTTTCCCAGAACGGTTCCGCAAGCCGAGGCGCTTGACAAGATGGGCGTTGAAATCAACTGTGTTGTCAGCATCGAGGTAGCGGATGATAAAATTGTTGAACGCATGAGCGGCAGGAGAGTCTGCGCAAAATGCGGAACATCTTTTCACACTTTGTACAATCCTTCATCTGACGGTAAGACCTGCGATAAATGCGGGGAAGAGCTTACCGTTCGTAAGGACGATGCTCCCGAGGTCGTAAAGAGCAGACTTGCCGTATATCACGACCAGACAGAGCCTCTCAAGGAATTCTACGGTAAGAAGGGCGTACTCAAATTGGTTGAGGGACAGGAGAAGGTGGAGGACACCACAAAGCTCACCCTCAAGGCAATCGAGGACGCAATAGCTTAAAAGTATGATCCAACTTAAAACACCCGAGCAAATAGAGATAATGAAAACCGCAGGCAGAATAACTGCCGAGGCAATACTCGTTGCAAGGGATATGATTCGTGAGGGAGTCACTACAAAGCAAATAGACGATAAAATTCGCCATTATATCGAGAAATGCGGGGCAAAACCTACGTTTCTCGGGTACGGCGGCTTCCCGGGCAGCGCCTGCATAAGCGTCAACGACGAGGTGATACACGGTATTCCCTCGGACAAAAAGGTGCTTAAAGAGGGCGATATTGTTAAAATAGACGTAGGTGCATTCTGGCACGGCTTTACCGGTGACAGTGCAAATACGTTCGGAGTCGGGAAAATATCAAAAGAAGCACAAAGGCTTATAGACGTCACAAGAGAAAGCTTCTATCGCGGTATAAAAGCGATAGAGGAGACGGAGCATCCGAGAATAGGCGATATCGGCTATGCAGTTCAGCAGTATGCCGAGTCAAGCGGATTTTCCGTAGTAAGAAAATACGTCGGTCACGGCGTCGGGCACGAGCTGCACGAGGATCCCCAAGTTCCAAATTACGGAACAGCGGGCAGAGGACCGCGTATCTACCCCGGCATGACGCTTGCCATCGAACCCATGATAAATCAAGGGACTTACGACGTTAAGGAACTTAAAGACGGGTGGGGCGTTGTCACGGCGGACGGTAAACTTTCGGCGCATTATGAGCACAGCGTAGCAATAACCGATGATGGAGTCATTTTGCTTACAAAAATAGACGGACTCGAATAAAAGAGGCTTTTCCGCGCGGCTGTAAATCGGAAGAGCTTTACGGATAATGCTGTTACTTCACTATCCGTATTCATCATAATTAAAGCATCCTAGAATATAAGGGGAGAACTTATGGGAAAAGAGAACATTGTTGAATTTGAGGGGGTCGTAACGGAAGCACTTCCGAACGCAACCTTCAAAGTCAAATTGCCTAACGGGCACATAATAACCGCCCATATTTCAGGCAAATTAAGACTCAATTATATAAGAATATTGCCCGGTGATAAGGTTACCGTCGAAGTATCGGTTTACGATCTTACGAAGGGACGCATCACATGGCGCGCAAAATAAGAAAGGTGGTTTTATAATGAAAGTAAAGCCTTCCGTAAAGAAAATCTGTGATAAGTGCAAGATAATCAAAAGAAAAGGTACCGTAATGGTAATCTGCGAGAATCCGAAGCACAAACAGAGACAGGGCTGATTCAAACCAAACCAAATATTAAATGAGGTGAAAAACAAATGGCTCGTATAGCTGGTGTTGACATTCCGAACGCAAAACGTGTCGAAATTGCATTGACATATATTTACGGTATCGGAAAGAAGAGCGCGCAGGACATACTCGCAAAAACGGGAGTAAATCCTGATACGCGTGCAAAAGATTTGACCGACGATGAAATCGCGAAGCTTCGTGATGAAATCGAGGCAAACTACAACGTAGAGGGCGAACTCAGAAGAGAGGTAGCACTCAACATAAAGCGTCTGGTAGAAATCAACTGCTATCGCGGAACCAGACACAGAAAAGGTCTGCCCGTAAGAGGACAAAGAACAAAGACCAATGCAAGAACCCGCAAGGGACCTGCAAAGACGATAGCAAACAAGAAAAAATAAGGAGTGTAGCGAAATGGCAAACGAAAGAAAAGTCGTTAAGAAACGCCGTGAGCGCAAAAACATTGAAAAAGGCGCGGCGCACATCTGCTCAACGTTCAATAATACCATTGTAACCATCACCGACGTTGCCGGAAACGCAGTATCATGGGCTTCCGCAGGCGGACTTGGCTTCAAGGGTTCGAGAAAATCAACGCCTTTTGCCGCACAGATGGCAGCAGAAGCAGCTGCAAAAGCAGCTATGGAACATGGAATGAAAACCGTTGAGGTTTTCGTAAAGGGACCCGGACAGGGACGTGAATCGGCGATTCGTGCTCTTTCCACCGCAGGATTGACCGTTACCATGATCAAAGACGTAACCCCGATTCCTCACAACGGTTGCAGGCCCCCGAAACGCAGACGCGTTTAATAAAAACAGGAGGAACAGCATAATGGCAAGATATACAGGACCTTCATGCAAGCTCTGCCGCAGAGAAGGCGCAAAGCTCTATCTTAAAGGTGAGCGTTGCCTTTCCGACAAGTGCGCGTTCAACAGAAGAGCGTGCGCACCCGGACAGCACGGCGCAGCAAAGAAGAAGATGACCGAATACGGTACGCAGATGAGAGAGAAGCAGAAGGCAAAAAGATATTACGGCGTTCTTGAGAAGCAGTTCAAGAACTACTATGTAAAGGCCGACAATCAGGAGGGTATAGCAGGTGAAAACCTTTTAAGACTTCTTGAGAGAAGACTTGACAACGTAGTTTACAGAATGGGACTTGCAAACAGCCATAAAGAGGCTCGTCAGCTTGTGCTTCACGGACATTTCACCGTAAACGGTAAGAAGGCCGATATTCCCTCTATCCTTGTTAAGCCCGGCGACGTTGTGGCTTTGAAGGAAACCGATTCGACCAAGCTCAAAGGACTTCTTGAGTCTATGAACGACAAAATCGTTCCGAAGTGGCTTGACGTTGATACGAAAGCGGGAAGCGCCAAGGTCGTTGCAATGCCCGAAAGAGACGATATCGATTTCGAGTTCAACGAGCAGCTTATTATCGAGCTTTACTCAAAATAATAGCCTTTGTTCTTTGCGCCATTCGTTCTTTTCAAAGGAGAGCGACGCGCGCGGGGAATATCAATGTTATGTAACCGTACAGCTTTTCCCGAGGGGAAAAACAAAAGAAAGAATTGCATAGATTGAATAGAGGAGGGTTATTCAAATATGATGATAGAAATAGAGAAGCCTAATATTACGATAGTAGGCGAGAGTGAAGACGGTAAAAAAGGCAAATTTGTGATTGAACCCCTTGAAAGAGGTTTCGGAACAACCCTTGGAAACTCACTCAGAAGAGTGCTTTTGAGCTCTCTTCCCGGATATGCGGTATCGAGCATAAAGCTTGACGGCGCACTCCACGAGATGACTACCGTCGAGGGAATAACCGAAGACGTCACCGAGATAGTTCTCAACGTAAAAGGCATCATATCCAAGATACACGGAAGTGCTGAAAAGGACGCAGTAATCGACAAGATGGGACCTTGCGAGGTAACGGCAGGCGATATACTGCCCGATGCAGACCTTGAAATACTCAATCCGGAGCTTCATATAGCTACGGTAGGCGAGGGAACACGTTTCCATATGGAACTCAAATTCGAGCGTGGCAGAGGATACGTATCACAGGAAAAGAACAAGAACGATCATATGAAGATGCAGACTGCTATTCCGATAGGTACTATCTTTACCGATTCGATATATACTCCCGTTTATAACGTAAGTTACAGCGTGGAGAATACCAGAGTCGGAAGCATCGCCGATTATGATAAACTGACAATAGAGCTTGAGACAAACGGAACCATCGGAGCAACCGATGCAATCTCCCTTGCAGCCAAGATACTCAACGATCATTTCACCTTGTTCGTAAACCTTTCGGACGAGGCAAGAAACGCAGAAACCATGGTTGAGCGTGAAGAAACCAAGAAAGAAAAATATCTTGAGATGACCATTGAGGAGCTTGACTTGTCCGTACGTAGCTTCAACTGCTTGAAGAGAGCAGGAATAGATAAGGTCGAGGATCTTATCAACCGTACGGAAGAGGATATGATAAAGGTAAAGAATCTCGGAAAGAAATCTCTTGACGAAGTAATTAACAAGCTTGATTCACTCGGACTCAAGTTGAAGAAGGAAGAAGAATAATTCCTTAAAAAAGCGGACCGTGTTCGCAAAAAGAATCGGCAAAGGAGGACAAATCAATGTCAGGAACAAGAAAACTCGGCAGAACGACTGACCACAGACGTGCAATGCTTCGCGGAATGGTCACCTTGCTTCTTGAAAAAGGCTCGATAGAAACGACCTACGCAAGAGCAATGGAGCTTCGTTGTGTAGCCGATAAAATGATAACTCTCGGCAAGACCAATACGCTTGCAAGCCGCCGCGCAGCGCTCGGATATATCACGAAAGAGGAAGTAGTAACCAAGCTCTTTAACGAGATAGCACCGAAATACGCTGATCACAATGGCGGATATACACAGGTATATAAGCTCGGACCGAGACGTGGAGATGCCGCAGAGATGGCTCTCATCAAATTGGTTTAATTTTAACCGAATAAACATAAAAGAGTCTGCAAAGGACAGTACAAACTGCCGTTGCGGCTCTTTTTTTATAAATTTTACTTTTTTGAAAAATGATATTGACTTTATAGAGAAAATTCTTTATAATTTATAGATGAAGATAG
>CAMGRB010000007.1 GCA_946061315.1 uncultured Clostridia bacterium
ATATCTGCGCGCCGAATATAAGGTTCGATATAAGGCACCCGATAAAGAGCCCCGGCACGGCGGACGGAATAAAGAACGGCAGGACGCAAAGCGCCTCCGAAAACCTTACCTGCACCGCCATTTTGTCAATCCCGAGCAGGTAGGCAAAAAAGGTGAATACAACGTAAAGTGCGGCAACTATTGCCGCTTGTGTGACGTACAGTACTTTTTGGTTTTTCATTTTTCATTATCTCCGTAGTTTTGATTTAGGTGAGGATGGTCACGAACTCACCATACGGCATTATACACCAAGGAGATAAAAAAGTCAATACCATATTACTCTTTTTCGCATATGATGTATTGATACGGAGGTGATTACATGGAAAATAAAGAAAACGATTTTATTATCGACGCACAAACGACCGATCCTGCGCCACAAGACACAAGAAATCCGAACATAGGCTTTCTTATAACGAACGTCCGAACGGCAAACGGAGCCCTGCCCGTTGAGGGTGCAACGGTAAACGTTTTTAATTCTTCTGCTCCGTTGGAGGACGGCAATATACCGCCGTCGGACACGGACGTAATTTATTCGATGAGGACTAATCGGGCAGGTGTTACCGAAAAGGTGGCTCTTGCGACAAAAAGCAAGGAGCTCTCAACCGAGCCCGGCAACGTGCGCCCGTTCCTCTCGTACAATATTGCCGTTTCCGCCGACGGATTTTACGACACGGAATTTATAAACGTTCCCATCTTCCCCGGTATAACGTCAATACAGACGGTTGACTTAATGCCCGTTTCCGAGTTTGGAACGGAGCCGAACGGCAGCAAAAGATACGTTGAAATTCCCGACAACAAGCTGTAAGGAGGAAATATGCCTAATTTACCTATTATACCTACTTATATAACCGTCCATCTCGGCCCGCCCGACTCGGACGCGCCGAACGTAACGGTTCCTTTTACGGATTACATAAAAAACGTGGCGTCGAGCGAAATATATCCGACGTGGCCCGAGGAAGCCATACGCGCCAACGTATATGCGCAGATATCTTATGCGCTAAACAGAATTTACACGGAATATTACAGATCGAGAGGCTATGATTTTGACATAACAAACTCGACCGCCATAGATCAGTCCTACGTTTACGGACGTGACGTATTTGAGAATATATCACAGATAGTGGACGATATTTTCAACAGTTATATTGTGCGAAGCGGCAGCGTTGAGCCGTATTTTACGACGTACTGCGACGGCAGGGAGCTACGGTGCGAGGGGCTTGAACAATGGGGCACGGTGGAGCTGGCAAATCAAGGTCTGACGCCGTATCAGATACTCCAACATTACTACGGCAACAACATAGAAATAGTTGATAATGCGCCAGTCGAGGATATAACTGAAAGTTACAGCGGATACCCTCTTTCCCTCGGCTCGATAGGAAACGACGTAAAGCAAATTCAGGTGCGCCTGAACAGAATATCGAAAAATTATCCTTCGATACCGAAAATAAGCCCCGTAAACGGCGTTTTCGGCGAGAGCACGCGTGACGCGGTAGAGGAATTTCAGCGGATTTTCAATCTTGACGTTGACGGAGTTGTCGGCAGAGGCACGTGGTACAGAATACAGGCGATATACAACGCGGTAAAGCGCCTTAACGAGCTTGCCTCCGAGGGAATAACGCTCCAGGAGATATCGGAAGCGTTTAACATAGATTTAAGTGAGGGAGATATGGGCGAGGAGGTCTATGAGCTTCAATATCTTCTCAACTTTATAGGCAACTACAACGAGGAAATACCCTCCCCCGCAATAGACGGCATTTTCGGCCCGTCAACGAGGGACGCGGTAATAGCGTTCCAGCGTGTTTACGGACTGCCCCAGACGGGCGTTGTGACTTTTCCCGTATGGGAACAGTTATTCAGCGCATATCAGGGAATTTTGTCCTCTCTGCCCGCCGATTTCTTTGCAAGCGTTACTCTGCCCTACCCGGGCTCCGTATTAAGAGTCGGCTCTTACGGAGAGTACGTAACGGCTCTGCAGGAGTACCTCAATTATATTTCGGACACTTATACGGAAATACCGAAGGTTACGGTTGACGGCATATTCGGGGACAGAACGGCGGACGCGGTCCTCGCTTATCAACGGCTTTTCGGTATCGAGCCCGTCGGGTTTGTCGGCGCCGTAACGTGGAATGCGATAACTTCTACTTACAGAGATCTTTACGACGGGTCGATGTCCTCGGACGGACAGTATCCCGGCTACAACCTGGGTTAAGGAGGCTATATGGAATACTTTGATTCCGCAAACAAAAGGTATGCGATAATGCAGATACAGCAAAAGCTCCGTGAGCTTGACTATTGGGCAAACGGCACGTCAAAAATTGCGCCCGACGGAATATACGGCAATATGACAAGAGGTGCCGTAAGAACTTTTCAGGAAAAGTACGGTATTAACCCTACGGGCATCGTTGACAAGGAAACGTGGGACGCGATAAACACCGTACACAAGTACGTAAAAAATAACGTCGGAGGTGCCAAGGCGGTATATATTTTTCCGAAGGACAAAAATTTTCTTATCTTGCCCGGGATAACCGACGACGTTATGTACGTGATAATTCATATGCTAAATACGATAGGCGAGGATTACGACGATTGGGGCGCGCTCCCGTATGGGAACTCCTACGGCACCGACGTTCAAAACGCCATAAGGAGTTTTCAAAGAAAAAACCTTATAGACGGCAGCGGTGTCATTGACCCTCTTACGTTTAACCGCCTGGCAGACGAATACGAAAGAACAAATTCCAAGGATATGTGAAAATTGCGGCGATTTTGCGGCAATAATATCAAATACCGTATGAAATAATATCCCGAAAGGAATTTTGAAATGGTAAACCGCTTTACGCCAAAATCACAACAGGCACTAAACGCCGCAAAGAAATCAGCCGAAAAAATGGGACACACCTACATAGGAACGGAGCATCTGCTACTCGGTATTCTGACTACCGACTGCGTAGGGGCGAAAATTCTCGACGACAAAAAAGTATCTTACACGGAGGTTTACGACTGCCTTACACGCATCTCGGGCGTGGGAAATCTCTCCGCACCGTTAAACCGTGAGCTTACCCCGAAATGTAAAAAAATAATAGAGGGCGCCGCCGTCTGCGCAAAGAAATTCGGCAGCAGATTTATAGGTACGGAGCATATTCTCTACGCCATATGCGACGATGCCGAGAGCGTGGGGGCAAAAATCCTTACCTCACTCGGTATGAATATGCAGACGATGAAAAACGAAATAGCCGCTTTTCTCGACTCGGGAACGGACGGTGCGCAAAACGTAAAAGACAACGTCCCCGGCGCCCCTACCCTTTCTTTGTACGGCAAAAATCTCAACGTACCTGCAAAGGAGGGGAAAAGCGACCCGCTTATCGGCAGAGAAAAAGAGGTTGAGCGTTTAATTCAGATTCTCTCCCGAAGGACAAAAAACAATCCTTGCCTGATAGGCGAGCCGGGTGTGGGCAAGACGGCTATTATAGAGGGGCTTGCAAAGAAAATAGTCGACGGCGAGGCGCCCGAAAACCTCCTTAACAAAACGATAGTATCTCTTGACCTTGCCTCCATGATAGCGGGGGCGAAGTACAGAGGTGAGTTTGAGGAGCGCATGAGAGGCGTTATGAACGAGCTTAAAAACAACGATTCTCTCATTCTCTTTATAGACGAAATTCACACGATAATAGGTGCGGGTGCCGCCGAGGGTGCGGTTGACGCCGCAAATATCATAAAGCCCGTTCTTGCCAGAGGACAGATACAGGTAATCGGCGCAACGACCGTTGAAGAATACAGGCGCATAGAAAAAGACCCTGCTCTCGAAAGGCGTTTTCAGCCTATGACGATAGAGGAGCCGACAGAAGAACAAACCCTTGAAATATTAAAAGGATTGCGCCCGAAATACGAGGAGCACCACGGGGTGAAAATATCGGACGGGGCGCTCTGCAGCGCCGTTTCTCTGTCGGTGCGGTATATAAACGACAGATTTTTGCCCGACAAGGCGATAGACTTAATTGACGAGGCATCGTCAAGACTTAAAATGCGCCGCTTTTTCAAAAGTCCCGACTTAAAACGGACGGAGGAGCGCATAAAAGAACTTTCCAAGGAAAAGGAACAGGCAATTCTTGAAGAAAATTTTGAACTTGCATCGAAAATACGCGATGACGAGGTAATGCTCAAAATAAAGTACAACAAAGAAAAAAGTCAGCGTGAAAAGCAGTTGAAGGACGAAATTCCCACGGTATCGGAGAATGATATATGCGATATTGTTACAATGTGGACATCAATTCCAGTAAGCAAACTTGAAAAGGAAGAGAGCGAAAAACTTAAAAATCTCGAAGAAATGCTCTCATCAAGGGTCATAGGTCAGAGTGAAGCTATAAAAACCGTTTCCGCCTCGATAAAGCGCGGGAGGCTCGGACTTAAAAACCCGAACAGACCGATCGGCTCTTTTCTGTTCCTCGGTCCGACGGGCGTTGGGAAAAGCGAGCTTGCAAAAAGTATTGCCGAGGTCGTTTTCGGCTCGGTTGACAGTATGATAAGAATAGATATGTCGGAATATATGGAAAAGCACAGCGCCTCAAAGCTCATCGGCTCCCCTCCCGGCTACGTCGGTTACGGCGAGGGCGGTCAGCTAACCGAGGCAGTTCGCAGAAAGCCGTATTCCGTGATACTTTTCGACGAGATAGAAAAAGCGCACCCCGACGTTTACAACATTCTTTTGCAGGTGCTTGAGGACGGTATTCTCACCGATTCTGGAGGCAGACGGGTCGATTTCAGGAACACGATAATGATTCTCACCTCAAATATAGGGGCAAAAAATATAACCGAGCCGAAAAGGCTCGGGTTTGCAGGCAATCTCGGTGAGCAAAGCGAATACGAATATATGAAGTCGCAGATAAACGACGCGCTCAAAACGGAGTTCCGACCCGAATTTCTGAACCGCCTCGACGAGATAATCATTTTTGACAAGTTATCCCCCGACGACACGAAAAATATCGCAAGGCTTATGCTAAATGACGTTAAAAAACTCGCCTTGAATATTGGCGTAAATGCGGATTTTGACGAGAGTGCCGTATCGTTTCTTGCAAAAAAGGGATATGACAAAATTTACGGTGCGCGCCCGCTCCGCCGAGCCATCACATCGTACGTTGAAAACACCCTTTCGGAAAAAATTCTCTCGGGTGAGATATCAAGCGGCGACAAAATCGAGGCTTACTCAAACGGAGAGAAAATCTTTTACAGAAAAAAGGACGTATTGCCCATTTCTTAAACAAAAAAGCAACTGCGATTTGCAGTTGCTTTTTGATTTACAGAAAATATCTTTATTTTGCGATATGAACGTCGAGCTGATTGAATGGGATATCGACGCCGAACTGGTCGAAGGAGCGCTTTACCTGCTCCATCATATCGAAGTTTACGTCCCAATAGTCTTCCGTTCTTACCCATACTCTGAGGCTTATCTTTACTGCGCTGTCGGCGTGCTCCGTTATAATAACTGCGGGAGCAGGATCGGAAAGGACCCTTTCGTCTGCCTTTGCGCAAGCGTAAAGGACTTTCTTTGCAACGTCAATGTCGGTCGAATATGAAATCGAAAAGACAAGATCAAGCCTTCTCGTATCGTTGGTCGAATAGTTCGTCACAACGCTGTTTGATACCGTTCCGTTAGGTATAACTACTCTCTTATTGTCGGGAGTTGTTACCGTGGTATAGAAAATTCCGATGTCCGTAACCGTACCCGATACGGCGCCCGTTTCTATGAAATCTCCGACTTCAAAGGGCTTGAAGCCTACTATCATAACTCCGCCGGCAATGTTTGAAAGGCCGCCCTGAAGTGCAAGACCTATGGTAAGTCCTACCGAGGCTATTACTGCCGAGAACGCGGACAAATCAACACCGAGTATTACGGCGGCGATAATTATTACCGCAACGTAAAGAAGTATTCTTATAACGTGCCCGAGGAACGTCTGCACCGTCTTTGACAGCCTCTGCATTCCTCTTGAATTCATAATTTTCTTTGTAAGCTTTCCTGCGAGCTTGCAACCGAGCGCTAAAACCAATATCGCAAGGACAATTTTCAAAACTGCCATAACGGTGGAAGCGGAGGTCAGAAAACTTACTATGTTATTCCAAAGTTCCATCTTTTATTTTGCTCTCCTGTACTTAAAATTCTTTATTTTCAGCTTGCAAAGAGTTTACTCGTCTTTTTTAGCCTTTGCTTTTTTCTTTGCAGGCGTCTCTTTTTCAACCGTGTCTTCTTTATCTGCCTTTTCTTCGACCGGTTTTGGTGCGTCTTCGGTTTTTTGTTCCTGTGCGCAATTCTCTGCTTCTTCAACGTCATCCGCTACCTTTTCGTCGGTATTTACGTCCTCTTTTTTCTCGTCGGCAACGATTTTACTGCCGCATCTTGAACAGTAGGGCGCGTCACTTTCGATTATTGAAGAACAATGCGGGCAAATCTTTTTGTTTTTAGCTTTTGCAATCTCGATTTTGAGATTTTTGATTTTCTCGCTTCTTGCATCAGCCTCGGCAATAAGCTCGGCTATCTTGCCGTCCTTTGCCACTCCGTTTTTAGCCTGCGTGAAAAATGCTCTGCCGAGCCTTTCAAAGCACTCGTCAAGATCCGCTTCTTCCTTTTTGAGCTCAAAGGTCATTTTCGCACTTGAAACAAGCTTCCCCGTCTTTTCGGCGGCGTAATTTGCGGCGTCACCTATCTTCTTTGAAACCTTGTCAAAAAATTCAGCCATAACGATTCCTCCTTTCGTTCTTATTATATGATACAACTTTCTTGCCTATTTGTCAACGATTTTGAATATTTTTCGTAAAAAATGCGCACAATTCAGGTAAATAACTATTTAACGGAGATTTTTCGATGAATAAGAAAGAATACTGCGAATACGTGGAGAAAAGAGCGAAGAAATCACCTATTGTCAAAAACTGTGCCTGCGCGTTTGTCATAGGCGGTCTTATATGCGTGATAGGAGAGCTTTTGAGAGAGCTTTATATGAGCGCAGGAATGGAGAAAACCGACGCCTCGACACTCGTTTCCGTGACGCTCGTTTTTATAACGGCGGTGCTCACGGGTATAGGGATATTCGACAACATAGCAAAGGTGGCGGGGGCGGGAACGCTTGTTCCGATAACGGGATTTGCAAACGCGGTGGCATCCCCCGCCATAGACACGAAATCCGAGGGGTATATTCTCGGCGTCGGGGCAAAAATATTTACTATCGCCGGTCCCGTTATTCTCTACGGAACGTTAAGCGGGGCGATTTACGGAGTTATATACTATATCTGCACGCTGATTTGGTGGTAAAAATGCAAAAAGGAATAATAAAACCGAAAAGGACGCCCACACTTATTTCAACGTATTCGGTAGTGGGCAAAAAGGAACACGACGGGCCCTTGGGAGAGCTGTTTGACGAGTATTGCGAAGACGACAAGTTCGGCAAGGATTCATGGGAGAAAGCCGAGAGCGAAATGCAGCTCCGTGCGATGAAGGGCGCTATGTCAAAAGCCAAAATTTCAGACGACGGGGTGGATATTTTACTCGCAGGGGACTTGCTCAACCAATGCGTAGGCTCAAATTACGGACTTGAAAAATTCGATATTTCATACCTCGGTCTGTACGGCGCCTGCTCCACCTGCGCCGAGGGGCTCGGTATTGCCGCTTGCTTTTACGGCGGTGAGATTTTTGACACCTGCGGTGTGGTTACCTCGTCACACTACTGCGCGAGCGAAAGGCAGTTTCGCTTTCCTATCGAATACGGAGGGCAAAGAGCCCCTACGGCACAATGGACGGTAACGGGCTCGGGAGCGTTTATTGTAGGCGCGGGCGGAAAAATAAAAATACCCGAGGTCCTTTTTGGAAAAACGAAGGATATGGGTATTACCGATATAAACAATATGGGCGCCGCCATGGCTCCTGCGGCAATAGACACAATAGAGCGATATTTCAAGGAAAGCACACACTCCCCCGAGGATTTTGACCTCATAATAACGGGAGATCTCGGCTTTGAGGGGAGCGAAATATTAAAAGATCTACTCTTAAAGGACGGCATTGACATAAGAAAAAATCACGTTGACTGCGGTCTTATGATTTTCGAGAGGAAAAAGCAGGACACACACGCAGGCGGCTCGGGTTGCGGTTGCAGTGCAAGCGTTTTATCTGCCGACATCATAAAAAATCTTGAGGACAAAACGCTCTCTGACGTTCTCTTTATAGGTACGGGTGCCCTTATGAGCCCGATGACGCTTTTTCAGGGCGGCTCAATTCCGTCAGTTGCGCACCTTGTAAGGCTGTCCTCAAAGTAAAATTTTTAACAAAAAACGACACTCTGTCGGCAAAAAATCACTTCAAACAGTTTTTCGGAGGAGATATGGATATATTTTTGAACTGTCTTTACGCGTTTATAACGGGCGGCATTTTGTGCGTGATTGCGCAGATACTCATTGACAAGACAAAGCTGACCCCTGCCCGTATTCTCGTTTTGTACGTCTGTGCGGGAGTTGTTCTTACCGCGGTCGGCTTGTATGACTATATAGTCGAATTTGCGGGTGGCGGAGCCACCGTGCCGCTGACGGGCTTTGGCTACGCCATTGCAAAAGGAGTTGAAAAAGCGGTTGCCGAAAAAGGTCTGCTCGGCGCTTTAACGGGCGGCATTACCGCAACCTCGGGAGGCATTACTGCCGCCATCTGCTTCGGATATATAGCCTCGCTTATATTTTCCGCAAAGCGAAAGGACTGACAAAAAGGCAAGCATAACTGTTTGCAAAATTAAAAAAATCGCTCCCCGTGTCGCACTTTTGCAGATGGGGAGCGTTTTTTACTTATTAAATAATCTGTGCTTTTTTCTTTATCGTATCGGCAAGTTCAACGCTATATGCGGAGCTTGTGGGAGTTACGAGGTCGGTTTTAAGACCGTTTGCAACGCAATTTACAAAATACTGTATTTCGGCAAGATAACCGTTATCGTTGCCTATGTTGATACCGAGGTCAGCCGCATCTGCCGACGCTTTTGCAAAAGACACTTCTTCTCCGTTCTTTACTAGCTTATCGGAAAGCTCTACGTATCCGTTTTCAAACACCGCAAGGTATTTTGCCGAGAACGGTATGTTTGCGTTGTACCACGTTCCCTCACAGGTAATAAGCTTGTCGCCGTAAAACATATTGGTAAGGATATACTCGCTGTTGTCCTTCATTTCCTTATGTATAGCGCTTATTTTGTCGGGTGCACCGAGAACGCTCTGAACGAAATCAAAATCATGTATCGAAAGGTCGGTAACAACTCCTCCGCTCTTTGACACGTCCCTCATCCAATCCTCAAAGCTCCAGAGCGGCATTGAGGAAATTCTTTTCATATCAAGCCTTATCAGCTTGCCGAGCTCTCCGCTCGTTATGACGTCTTTTAAGTACATATACGGAGCCATAAATCTGACTACGTGTGCCACCATAAAATTCTTGTTCGTCTTTTCGGCGGCCGCAAGAACTCTTTTGGCGTCCTTTGCATTGAGCGTCATCGGCTTTTCGCAAAGAACGTGATAGCCTTTTTTGAGGCAAGCTATTGCCATATCGGCGTGAAGATAGCTCGGTGTGCAAATATCTATCATATCGAGCTTTTCGCATCTCAACATCTTTTTAAGGTCCGTATATACTTTTACGTCCCTCTCGCCGATCTTTTCCTTTGCCATATCCTCTCTTACGTCGCATACGGCAACGACCTGCGCGTTTTCAACGCTGTCGTAATTGAAGAAATGGCACCCGCCCATTCCGCCTATTCCGACAAGACC
Source organism: uncultured Clostridia bacterium (assembly GCA_946061315.1). GTDB lineage: Bacteria > Bacillota > Clostridia > Oscillospirales > CAG-272 > RGIG2000. The sequence continues at coordinate 9,808 of CAMGRB010000007.1, forward strand.
TACCCTTACCTTATCCATTTATAATTCCTCCGAGAAATTCCTTTGCGTATAATATGTCCTCTATCTGCTCATCGCCGTCTATTTCACGCTCTATGGTTATTGAGCCGTCGTAGCCGTGATCTTTGAGCTTCTTTATGAGGCACGGAAAATTTACTCTGCCGTCGCCTATTCTCTTTTCCTCTCCAAGACAATTCGGGTCCGTGGGATATTCTCCGTCCTTGCCGTGAACGCCTCTTACGTAATCTCCGAAAATATCAACCGCGTCGCATGGATTTGCCTTGCCGTACAAAAGAAGGTTTGCAGGGTCAAGATTTATTCCGAGGTTGCCCGTGCCCACGTACTCTATCGTTCTTTTAAGAGTTATCGGCGTTTCCTGCCCCGTTTCAAAAAGGAGATACTGCCCGTTTGCCTTGCAATACTCGGCAAGCTCTTTTATTGTCCTTACTACCTCTCTAAACTCGTCGGTATTCGGGTTTTCGGGCAAAAAGCCCATATGCGTAATAAGGTCGCAAACGCCTAATTTTGCGGCAAAATCAGAGCCTTTTTTAAGGTTTTCAACTCTTTTGCTTCTGAAATAGACGGGGACTATACCAAGCGTTGCGTATCCGTTTATAAAGTCCCAGGAGGCTTCGCCTTCCCATCCGCACCAGACGGCGCTTATTTCAAGCCCCGCTTTATCGGCGGCTTTTCTTACTTTTTCTGCGTATTCGTCGGTTAAAAGAGCCATATTCCAACAGCAAAGCTGGAAAGATTCAAGCCCGTATTTTTTAACGTCCGCTATTTTGTCCTCGACGTTTTCGCTAAGATGTACCATTGTTCCGAGTTTCATTTTGCACCTCCGACCGTTTCTTTCTGAATTTTATCATAAAATCCCCTGTTTTTCAAGTAATAATTGACTTTTTGCAGAAAATATATTAAAATACGTCTTGAGGTGATTTCATTGTACAATTTTACGATCTATTTTCTGATTTTTTCTTTCCTCGGCTGGTGCACCGAGGTTGCGTATTCCGCATACAAACATTCAAGGTTTGTAAACCGCGGCTTCCTTAACGGCCCCGTCTGTCCCATCTACGGTTTCGGAGTATCTTTTATATATCTCGTAATATCGAATATAGCGAGTTACGATTGGATAATAGTGCTTGCGTCTTTTCTTTTGCCTACAATTCTTGAGCTTGTCACCGGCTTCGTTATGGAAAAAGTATTCAAGCACAAGTGGTGGGACTATTCGGGTGAGCGCTTTAACCTCGGCGGATATATCTGCCTTAAATTCTCCGTCATATGGGGGCTTGCCTGCGTTGCGCTTGTAAAAATCCTTTTTCCGCTTATGGACAAGTTCATAGCGGCACTTCCCTATAAACCGGCTTATATTATATCGCTCTCTCTTTGTTCCCTCGTTATAATCGATCTTATCTGCTCGGTATGCACTATTGTGGGAATAAACAAGAAATTGAAGGCTCTCGACGTTATCGGCGAGGGGTTACACAAAGGCTCTGACAAGATAGGTCAGAAGGTATGCGACAACACACTTGACGTAATGGAGCTTAAAAACAAGGTCCTCTCGAAAATTTCCGTATTTCACAAGCGTATGATAAACGCGTTTCCGAATATAAAATCCAAAAAGTATAAATCCCTCAACGAGTTCAAAGCGTATATAAAGGAAAAGAAAGAAAACAGGAAAAAATAAAAATCAACCGCCGTGCCGAAATGGTGACAGGCGGTTGTTCTTTTTTAATTGAGTTTTATGTTGCTTATGTCCTGACCTTCTACCCAGGTGACCCTGTACGTAATTTCGCCGTGGGACAGAAATTCTTTTGCGGTTCCGTTTAAGTGGAGCTGGTGCAGGTCCCTCGGGGACACGTCACCGACTATCTTGGCGGCGGCGCCGCTGAATAAGTTACCCGAATCATTTGGATCCCAGTTGTAAAAATCATTTATTATATACTTCAATTTAGCCGTATAGACTCCGTTTGATACCGTAACGTCATAGAGCTCGATGCTTGAAAAGTATGAGCCGACACTATACTTCCAGTCACCCGAAAGATTGTGATAAATGCTTTCCTCAACCTGATATATATTTATCTTTTTTCCCGCCACGGCAAGGTTTTCAGCCGCGCGAAGTGCATTGTTTATATCCTCGTTGCGATTTTTAAGCGCAGTTTCGTCGGAGAAAAAAGACTCCATATCTATATTATAGGTATCCCCGCTGCCGTCAAGATAATGTTCCATCATTTTCTTGGCGTTCGGAAACACTATTATAGCCCAATTTTTTATTTTATTTGCCGCCGAGTTTATGCTTTTTATCTGTTCGGCGGAATAGGCAGAGCCCGTTGCGTAATCAAGCTCGGAATTTTTAATCTGCTTCTCTCTGTCAGCCGAGGGAACGGTCTTTTGAATTGTTGAAAAATTGCCGTAGCTTGCTTCTACCAAAACGTCGTTGTCCGCGGTTTCGGAATCGGAATTTTGAGTGTCGGAATTTGTTTTATCGTCTATATCGAAAGAATCATTACATGATTCGAATGTTACAATTATCAAAGAAAGTGCCAGAAGTATCGAAGATAAAAAAAGTATTCTTGACTTCTTCATTTATACCCCCCTTTTTTATGATAATAGCACTTTTTTTGCGATTTGTCAATAGTTTTGCTTGATTGTGGCTCTCCTATGTGTTAAAATCATAAGGAAAAGAGTATTTTATGTGTAAAAGGAGATTATATTATGAAAGAAAAAATATCGTCTTTGAGGTCAAAATTTACCGAACTGAACGTTGACGCAATTTATTTAACGTGCCCCGTGAGCCACCGTTATCTGACAAAATTCGACAATCCCGACGGTGCCCTTCTTATAACGAAAGAAAATGCGTATGCGTTTGAAGATTTTCGCTATACGGAAACGGCAAACGAGCAGTTAAAAGGCGTCTTTACCGTTATTGAGCCGCACGGCAAGAGAAAAGATTGGCTCGGAGATATAATAAAGAAAGAAAAAGTACAAAATCTCGGAATTGAAAATCTCCATATGAATCTTTATTATTTCGATAATCTTAAAAAAGACCTCGATATAACCTTTGTCGGTATAGGCTCGGCAATCGAGGCTATGCGTGAGGTAAAGGACGAGTGGGAGATTGAAAACATAATAAAGGCTCAAAAAATCACGGACGACGCATTTTCTCATATCGTAAAGGTTATGACCCCCGATATGACGGAAAACGACGTTGCCGCAGAGCTTGAATATTTTATGCGCAAGCACGGCGCGGAGGACAAAAGCTTTGAAACCATTGCCGTAAGCGGTAAAAAATCGTCAATGCCGCACGGCGTTCCCTCCTCGGTTAAATTGCAAAAGGGATTTCTCACTATGGATTTCGGCGCGGTGGTAAACGGATACCACTCCGATATGACGCGTACCGTGTGCATAGGAAAAGCCGACGGTGAAATGAAAAAGCTTTACAATACCGTTCTTGAAGCACAGCTCCGCGCGATTGATTTTATAAAGGCAGGTGTGAACTGTCAGGAGGCGGACGGTATTGCCCGGGAAATAATATACAAGGACTACAAGGGTTGCTTCGGTCACTCGCTCGGTCACGGAGTCGGACTTGAAATTCACGAGCGCCCGAACCTCTCCCCTAATTTCGACAAAATTCTCAAATCGGGTAACGTGGTGACGGTTGAGCCGGGTATTTACATTGCGGGAAAATACGGTTGCAGAATAGAGGATATGGGCGTTGTACGTGAGGGCAAAATAGAGATTTTTACAAGATCCCCGAAGGAACTTATAGAATTATTCTGATTTTTTATAAAAAAGACTTGAAAAATGCTTTTGATTGTTATAAAATAGTAATATGAATATTTATGTTTGGACATAATTGAAAGGAGAGTTCCTTTAAGGAACGGATTTTTTATGGTAATCGCAGGAGATTTTAAGAACGGTGTGACTTTTGACATGGGTGACGGCACGGTATGGCAGGTTGTTGAATTTCAGCACGTTAAACCGGGTAAAGGTGCCGCTTTCGTAAGAACGAAGATGAAAAACGTTATTACGGGTGCTGTCGTTGAAAGAACGTTTAACCCCACGGATAAATTCCAGGATGCCCGTATCGACAGAAAAGATATGGAGTACAGCTACAACGACGGAGATCTTTACTACTTTATGGATATGGAAACTTACGAGATGCTTCCGCTCAACTCGGACAAGCTCGGAGATAACTTCAAATTCGTAAAGGAAAATATGACTTGTAAGATAATTTCCTACAAGGGCGACGTTTTCGGAGTTGAGCCTCCTATGTTCGTTGAGCTCGAAGTAACCGACTGTGAGCCCGGTGTGCGCGGAAACACGACGACAGGCGTTACGAAGAACGCAACTCTTGAAACGGGAGCTAAAATAAAGGTACCGCTCTTTATCAACGTCGGTGACAAGATAAAGATTGACACGAGAACAGGCGAGTATCTCGAGCGCGCTTAAATAATTAAACGAGGGGACCGCGAATACTTTTTCGGTCCCCTTAAAAATAAAAATTGAAAGGAAAAAAATACTATGGAAATGGATATTCTTGAAAAATGCGCCTACATCAAAGGCTTGGCAGAAGGACTTAACCTTGACACGACAAAGCCGGAGGGCAAGGTAATAAACGCTATTCTCGATCTTTTGTCGGATCTTACAACGACCGTTGCGGACATTGACGACGAGGTTGCTACTCTTAACGACTACGTTGAGGAGATAGACCACGACCTCGGCGACGCAGAGGAGTTTCTCTACGGAGATGACGACGAATGTGACTGTTGCGATGACGACGAGTGCGATTGCTGTGATGACGATTGTGATTGCGACTGTTGCGACGATGACGGCGACTTTATGGAGGCTATGTGCCCCAACTGCGGCGAGCAGGTTTGCTTCGATAACGAAATAGACCCCAAGGACCTCATTTGCCCCGCTTGCGGCAAGCCCTTCTCGGACAAATAATTTTATCAACTCTTAAAACACGGCGAAAAATCGCCGTGTTTTTTTGTTTGAAAATATGCGCCGGCTCTTATTGGCTGGGGCTTTTTACGGTTGCGCAAGGCAAATGAAAAAATTGTATAAAAAGTAAGAGAAAATATATTTATTTATTGAATTTGATTTTTGTATATGATAGAATGAAAGAAAAAACA
>CAMGRB010000008.1 GCA_946061315.1 uncultured Clostridia bacterium
ATAACGATACCCGATAGCGTAGCAAACATAGGCAAAGATGTGCTCGGTGGTTGCAGCTCGCTTGAGAGTATAACCTTACCTTTTGTAGGTGAATCCGCAAAGGGTTCAAGCAATAAATATCCTTTTGGATATATATTCGGAACGTCAATTTATTACGGAGGAGTTGAGACGGAACAGTATTATTACGGTTCAAGCGGTAGAACGTCCTCTACCTATTACATTCCTTCAACCTTAAAGAGAGTAACCGTAACAGGCGGAAATATTCTTTACGGTGCATTCTACGGTTGCAGCAAACTCACAAGAATAACTTTGCCCTACGGGATAACAAACATAGGCGCTGATGCGTTTAACGGTTGCAGTAAACTTACGGATATGACTATACCGGACGGCGTAACAAGTATAGGCTTTGGTGCGTTTGAAGGTTGCAGCAGCCTTAAAAGTATAACAATACCAGATAGCTTTACAAGTATATTGGACAGTATGTTTACCGATTGCAGTAGCCTTGCGAGTGTTAATGCTTATGATAACAGTAAGAAATATTGCTCGGTTGACGGGATTTTGTACGACAAGGACCTTACGGAAATAATATACGTTCCAAAAGGAATAAATGGACATATCACTATACCCGATAGTGTAACAAGCATAGGCGCTGCTGCATTTTATGGCCTCGACGGTATAACAGGCATAACCATAGGTAACGGTGTAAAAAGTATAGGTAAAAGTGCATTTTATAATTGCAGCAACCTTACGAGCGTAACAATACCGGATAGTGTAACAAGCATAGGCGAAACTGCGTTTGCCGGATGCACGAAACTTACGAGCATAAAAATACCGGATAGCGTAACAAATATAGGCGATAGTGCATTCATCGGTTGCAGTAGTCTTACAAGCGCAACGGTAGGAAATAGCGTAACAAATATAGGCGAGGAAGTATTCCGTAATTGCTATAGCCTTGCAAGTGTAACGATAGGAAACAGCGTAACAGGCATAGGCGATAGTGCATTTAGAGGTTGCAGTAGCCTTACAAATATAACAATACCGGATAGCGTAACAAGTATAAGCGATAGTGCATTCTACAATTGTAATAGCCTTGAAAGTATAACAATACCCGATAGCGTAATAAGAATAGGTTATTATGCGTTTTGTGGCTGTTCCGGCTTAACGAGCATCAACTTTAACGGTACAAAGGCACAGTGGAATGAAATTAGCAGAGGAACGAGTTGGAATTATAATACCGGATCATATACAATATATTGCACAGACGGTACGATTTCAAAAGCTTAATGATTAAACAGAATAAATTTTCAGAAGATAAGGAGTACGTATTATGCCACAAATAGCGGAGATCATCAAATACGAAGGCGACAACAGCACGTTTACCTGGAAGCATCCTTGCGAGGATTTTAACTCGCTGACGCAGCTTATCGTTCACGAATCGCAGGAAGCGATATTCTTTATGAACGGGCAGGCGCTTGACTTATTCGGCCCCGGTCGTTATACCCTTGAAACGCAGAATATTCCTCTGATTGGCAAAGCGCTTAACCGACTCACCGGTGACAATAGTCCTTTCCATTGTGAGGTTTATTTCATCAACAAGACCGAGCAAATGTCTATCAAGTGGGGCACGGACTCCAAGGTGCAGTACGTAGAGCCTACGTACGGTTTCCCCATCTCCATCGGCGCATCGGGCGAGATGTCCCTGCGTGCGGACAATTCAAGGAAATTGCTTCTCAAGTTAGTCGGAACGGGAAACTCCCTCAACCAGCAAAAGCTCGTCGGGTTCTTCCGCGCGTTTCTGATGACGAGAGTCAAGACCTACATTGCGCAGGCTATGAAGTCCAACGCCGTCAATATTTTTGAAATTGACGAAAATCTGGCATCGTTTTCCGCGTCTATCAAAAAGCTTCTCGTCGGTGATTTTGCCGAATACGGAGTTGCGCTTGAACAGTTCTTTATAACCACAATCGTCAAACCCGACGGTGAGCGTCAGTACGAAAAGTTCAAGGAGCTTCATTTCCGTCAGTACGCCGATATTGCAGAGGCAAAGCTCCGTCAGCAAGTCAGCGTGATAGATGCACAGACCGAGGCGCAAAAAGTCGTTATCGATTCTCAAGCGCAGGCTACCAAACGTGCGCAGGAAGGCTACACCTATGCGCAGGAGCGCGGCTTTGACGTTGCCGAGAAGGTGGCTTCAAACGAGGCGGTCGGTCAGATGACTAATCTCGGCATTGGCCTTGGCACGATGGCGGGCGTCGGCGGTGCCGTAGGCGGTGTTGTCGGTAATGCGGTTGGCGGTGCGCTTAATAATACCACGGTAAATCCCGCACCTGCAACCGACGGAGGATTTTGCGATAATTGCGGAGCAAAGCTTGTCCCCGGTGCCACCTTCTGCGACGAGTGCGGAACGGCAGTAGCAAAGGCAAACGACACTTGCGCAAACTGCGGCTATAAATTCGAACGCTCGGGCAAATTCTGCCCCAAGTGCGGAACAAAACGATAATGGAGGATTGACGATATGAAAAAGAGAATTGGTGTATATAGCGTTATATGGGCAATTTGTCTTGCCGTTTTCAACGTTATCGTATTTGTAACGCCAAACGAGGTTGCGGGTGCAAGCAAATTCGGCGGTTCGTTCTGGGTAGGATACGTATTCATCACGGTTGCGTTTATCGGTCAACTCGTTTGCGCGTTCTTTGCATTAAAGCCGGAAAACCTTAAAAAGATGTTCTATAAGATACCGATGATTTCAATCAGTTATACGGGGCTTATCCTTACATTGATTGCCGGTGGCATCTTTATGGCTATCCCCAAGCTTCCCGCATGGGTTGGCATCATCGTTTGCGTAATTATCCTCGCCTTTAATGCGATTGCGGTTATAAAGGCAACCGCTGCGGCAGAGGTTGTCGGTGGAATTGACGAAAAGATAAAAGAACAGACTTTCTTTGCAAAGAGCCTCGCCGCAGACGCGCAGGGCCTTATGACCTCTGCCGGCTCCGACGTGCTTCGCACCGAAGCTAAAAAGGTTTATGAGGCTATAAGATATAGTGATCCTATGTCAAACCCCGCCCTTGAGGAGCTTGAAAGTCAAATCAAAAGACAGTTCAACGCTTTTGCCGACGCCGTCAAAGCGGAAGATGATGAGCTTGCAAAGGAAACGGCAGACGCTCTCGTTGAGATAATAGACACAAGAAACCAAAAGTGCAAGCTGCTTAAATAATTATTCTACCAATACAAAAATCGCAGAACTCATTAAAGAACTCTGCGATTTTTCTTTATTCTTGCAAGTTATTATTGTAATTCTGTAGGTTTTACTGTATAATTTATTTGAGATAAAAGAGGGCAGTGTGTGCTCTTAATTGTTGTATCATCGGAGGATAGTTTGAAATGAAAGAGTATGAGCTTAAAAATGGCGGGCGAGTTTGCATAGATTTTGAAAATACCGCCGTCAGAAGTATGTTTTTTGACGGGGAAGAAATGGTCTTTGGCGACGCTCCTTTGTTTTACGTTAAGTTAAGGGACGCGTCGGGTGCGCACCGCATCATCTCGGCAAGGGAGTTTTCGTTTGTTTCCTTCTCGGACGGAAAAGCCGGATATTCTCATCCCGACGTAGATTTAACGCTTATCATAAAAACTTACCGTGCGGGCTTGTCCGTGCGCGTTCGTGTTAAAAACAAGACGAATGATTTAATAGAGTGGGTACAGCCGTTTTGCTTCGCCATGTTTGGCAAGCTGAAGGACGAAGGCGGCGTCGGTGAGATAGTCTATCCCTATAACGAGGGCTGTGTTGTAACCGATATGAAAAAGCGCACAAGCTCGTGGATGGGATACGCCGAGCCGGAATATCCGTCACAGGGCAAATATTCCATCTTCCCGAATATGATTTCTTCGCAGTTTATAGGGTACATAAAGAACGGCAAAGGCATATACATGGGTATGCACGACAAAGAAAGAACGGTAAAGCATATCGATTTTGACTATGAAAAAGACTGTATCAAGCTCGTTATGCGCACCTTCTGCGACGTTGATTTCGGACAGGACTACGTTATGCCTTTTGATCTTAAGGTAGAATTTTTCAGGGGCGATTATTTCGATTGCACCGAGATCTACCGCAAATGGTTTTATAAGCATCTGCCCGCGGGACTGAAAAAGATAGACGAAGAAGAGCTGCCCGAATGGTATGACCAGTCCCCGATAATCGTTACGTATCCCGTGCGCGGAAAGCACGATATCGACGAAATAACGCCAAACCCCGCCCTGTATCCATATTCCAACGCTTTGCCCGTTCTTGATGAAATATCGCGTGAAACGGGCTCAAAAGTGATGACGCTCCTTATGCATTGGGAGGGCACGGCACCCTGGGCACCGCCGTACGTTTGGCCGCCTTACGGTGGGGAACAGCTCTTTGACGAGTTTGTAAAAGAAGCGCACGGAAAGGATATTCTCGTGGGCGTTTATTGCAGCGGTCTTGGCTGGACGCAGAGAAGTAAGCTCCTTGATTATTCCCGCACCGAAGAATTTGAAAAAGAAAACCTTAAAGATATTATGTGCTCGGACACGGACGGAACTATGAGTTGTGTAACCTGCACCTATCAGCGCGAGGGCTACGATATGTGCCCCGCAACGAAGCGTTGTAAGGATATTCTTATATCGGAGTACGATAAAATAGTAAATAGCGGCGTCGACTATATCCAGGTGCTCGACCAGAATCACGGTGGAAACTCCTATTTCTGTTACAGCCGCAACCACGGCCATACCCCCGCACCGGGCAAGTGGCAGGTATCTGCGGTCAATGAAATGCTCGGCGGTATAGACACTCGCTCACGCGTTTTGATGGGGTGTGAATCCGCGGCGGCGGAGCCGTTTTTATCCACCTTAAAATTCAGCGACAACAGATGGAACTTAAACGAATTTATCGGGAGGAGTGTCGCTCTTTACTCATATTTGTATCACGAGTTTGTCAATAATTTTATGGGCAACCAGATATGCACGATGCTCTCCGAGGAGGAATATAACTATACTTACCGCGCATCGTACTCTTTCCTTGCGGGTGATATGATAACGCTTGTTCTGCGCTACGACGGCTTGCCCGTTTCCGCGTGGGGAAAAGACAGAAAATTATTGGATAAAAGCGTGGTTTATCCATTTTTGAAAGAACTGACACAATGGAGAACGCACGCGGGTAAGGAATTTTTGCACAAGGGTAAGATGATAAAGCCCAAAAAAGTATTCTGCGCCAAAAACAGATTCACGCTAAACGACGGGTCGGAGTTTTTGGTGGACAAGGTGCTCACCGCAGCGTACCGCTACAATGGAGAGAGCGTACAGTTCCTTGTCAATTATAACCTGTCACCCGTCACCGTTTCCTTTGAAAAAGAGGTCACGCTATATACGGACTGCTTGCTAAAGGAAAAGCAGCGTGCAAAAACCGTGGAGCTTAAACCCCTCAGCGTTGCAATGATAAAAATCGGTTAAGCGTACGACAAATTAAAGAAAATGTACGTCGTAACCTGTAAAAAGCCGACCCTGTGTCGATTTTTGTCGAATTGAAGGATTAAAAAGCGGGTTGGATAGCGTAGTAACAGAAATAAAGGCATGAAATTGCCCGAAAAAGCTCAATACCTCCAAATTCCATAATTTTTGAAAGCGGACAAACTTACTTGTCCGCTTTTTCTTGCTTTGCCCTATACTGCTCGCGGGAACGAAAATTTCCAATTATTTCATCCCCATAAAATAAATTTAACCCCCGATACACTTGACAAAACTGTTATTATATGATATATTATATACTATGTAAACATAAAAGAGAGTTAAACTGACCCGATGTCGTTTGGTTGGGAATAATCGGTGAGAAAATACAGGAGTATTGTGGCAAGATGAAAATAAGACCTTTTGATAAGAAGATATATCTTTCTTCTCCTACGATGCACGGAGAAGAACTTGAATATGTAACCGAAGCATACAGGACTAATTGGATGTCAACGGTAGGCGAAAACGTAAATGAGGTTGAGAGAATTGCGGCAGAGAGAGCAGATATGAAATATGCCGTTGCCCTATCTTGTTGTACCGCGGCACTTCACCTTTGCGTTAAGCTTGCAGGCGAAAAACTGTACGGAAGACCGAGAGTGGCTTGCGGTGCTTTGCAGGGAAAACATGTTTTTTGCTCGGATATGACGTTTAGCGCAACGCTTAATCCGGTGGTTTATGAGGGCGGTATTCCGGTTTTCATTGATACCGAAGCAGAGTCGTGGAATATGGATCCCATAGCGCTTGAAAAGGCTTTTGAACTCTATCCGGATGTACAGCTTGTGGTTTGCGCCGAGTTATACGGTTTTCCTGGCAGGATAGACTTAATAAAGAAAATTTGTGAGGAACACGGGGCACTTTTGATTGAGGACGCCGCCGAGGCAATGGGTGCAAGGCTGAACGGAAAGCAGTGCGGGTCTTTCGGAGATTATTCTGCAATCAGCTATAACGGAAATAAAATCATTACGGGATCTGCCGGAGGGTGTTTACTCACCAATAACATCGATGATGCGAACAAGGCACGCAAATGGTCAACGCAGGCAAGGGAAAACGCCCCGTGGTATCAGCACGAGGAGATAGGATATAACTACCGTATGAGCAACGTGGTTGCAGGGGTGGTAAGAGGTCAGTACCCTCATCTTGAAGAACATATTGCACAGAAAAAGGCTGTTTATGAAAGATACAAAGAGGGGCTTAAGAATCTGCCGATACGGATGAATCCGATAACACACGGCACGGAACCGAATTATTGGTTATCTGCATTTGTAATAGACAAGGACGCAATGTGCAAACAGGTAAGGGACGACACAAAGGCCTTTTACATATCGGAAAGCGGCAAAACGTGCCCTACCGAGATACTCGAAACTCTTGCAAAATATAACGTCGAGGGCAGACCGATATGGAAGCCGATGCATATGCAGCCGTTATACCGCATGCACGAATTTATAACGCGTCAAGGTTCGGGAAGGGCGAAAACAAACGCATATATTCCCGTCGTTGAGGACGTAGGTGCGGATATTTTTGAAAGAGGCTGTTGTCTGCCGAGCGATAATAAGATGACGCCCGAACAACAGGATATAATCATCGATATTATCCGCTCTTGCTTTGATTGATTGTATAGGAGTACATAATGTACGCAAAATTTTTTAAGAGATTTATTGATTTTTGGCTTGCGCTGATTGCTTTAATTGTGCTGTCGCCATTACTTTTAATTCTTACCATCGTGGGTGCGGTTGCTATGCACGGAAATCCGTTTTTTACGCAGTTACGGCCGGGTAAAAAAGGCAAGGACGGCAAGGAGAAGATTTTCAGACTTATAAAATTCCGCACGATGAGCAACAAGAAGGATAAGGACGGAAACCTGCTTCCCGATGCGGATCGGTTAAATGGGTATGGAAAATTTATCAGAAGCATATCGGCTGACGAGTTGCCTTCACTGATAAACATCCTTGTGGGCGACCTTGCTATTGTCGGTCCTCGCCCGCAACTTGTGCGAGATATGGTATTTATGTCCGACGAGCAGCGCAGACGCCATAACGTGCGCCCGGGGCTTACAGGGTTAGCACAGATAAACGGCAGAAACAATATTACGTGGGAGCAGAAGTTTGAATACGATCTTGCATACATAGACGGTGGAATTACGCTTAGTAAAGATATTGCGATTGTTTTCAAAACAGTTGCAAAGGTTCTTAAAAGAAGCGACACCGTGCGTGAAGGCACCGCATCGGACATCGACTTTGGCGATTGGCTTATGGAAGAAGGCAAGGTTGACCGTGCGTATTACGATGAAAAACAGGCAGAAGCAAAGGAGCTTATGAAGGTGTAATCAATATGGAAAAATACAGTGTACTGATGTCCTTGTATACAAAAGAGGAGCCAGATTACTTAACATTGGCAATCGAGAGTATACTTAATCAAACCGTTCTGCCGGATGAAATAGTAATAGTAAAAGATGGTCCGCTCAAAAATGAACTTGAAGACGTTCTTTTGAAATACAAGAATAAGTTTTCCAATCTTTTTAATATAGTCGAAAGCAAAGAAAATATTGGGTTGGGAAGAGCATTAAATCTTGGATTGCAACACTGCAGAAATGAGTTAATTGCACGTATGGATACGGATGATATTTCAAAGCCAGAGCGTTGCGAAAAGCAGTTGCAAAGATTTGACGACGATCCTGAATTATCTTTGCTTGGCTCGTCTGTAGACGAATTTTACAGCACTCCAGATGCGATTATTTCACGCAGAGTAGTTCCGCTAACTCACGAGGAGATATATGAGTTTGCAAAAAGGCGGAGTGCATTTAATCATCCGACCGTTATGTATAGGAAATCAAAAGTTATGTCCGTTGGCGGTTACAGCGATTTAAGGCGCAACCAAGATGTAGACTTATTTGGAAGAATGTTGTATTCGGGTTGTAAAGCCGCAAATATAGAGGAGTCACTTTTGTTTTTCCGTTCTAACGACGCTTTGGCAAAGCGCCGTAAGAGTTGGGAAAATACGAAAAGCTATATTGGTACAATAAAAAAACTGTGGAAAATAGGGTATTCGGGTTTTGTCGATTATTTAACGGTAGCCATTGCACAGACGGCGATGTTTTTAATGCCGGTAAAGGTGCAACATTGGATTTATAAGAAGTTTTTAAGGAGATAAGGAGTAATAACAGGGTGAAATTTTCAGTGATTGTCCCAGTTTACAATGCGGAAAAATTCTTGAAAAAATGTGTTGATAGCGTAATTGCGCAAACATATTCTGATTGGGAAATAATCTTGGTTGATGACGGGTCCGTCGATCATAGCTGGGAAATTATCAGTTGCTATGTCAAAAAAGATTCCCGCATAAGAGGTGTTAAGCAGGAAAACGGTGGACCAGGGAAGGCGAGAAATACCGGATTGGAGAACGCAACGGGTGATTATGTCATATTTTTGGATTCCGATGATTATATTGACCCAGAATATTTTGAACTGTTAAAACCAAAAGCGGAAAAATCGGACGTTGTTTTTGTAGATGTTCTTCGTGTTGATAATAGAGGAAAAGCAATCAAAAAAGAAACCATGTCATCATATAAAAGAGCAGGAAAAGACAGCTTTCAACGTGCTATGATGACGGGCAAAGCTCCGTGGGGAGGAGTAAGAAAGACGGTTAGTTTAGATCTAATTCGGAAGAATGACATCAAATATTCGCTTTTGCGCATAGGAGAAGAAGCACTCTACAGTTTTCGCATTTTTGAAGCGGCGAAAAGCATAGATTTTTTAGATGAGAGACCAGTTTATATATACGTGGATCATGATGGGAGCCAATCTAAATTAACGTCTGATGATCCATGGGGCGAAACTGTAAAAGGTTTAAAGGAATTTATTAAAAAAGATGCTGAAAAATATGAAAAATTCGCCAATACATTGAATGCGTTTAATGTTATCGCAACGATTGTGTCCATTGATCGTATTACACAAATGTATTGTGGTGCAGAACGCAAACGAAGAATTCAGGAACGTATGAGGGTATATTTAGATAACTACGATTCCAAATACGGTATTGATAAGAAAAGTCTTGTAAGAAAGGCAAGGGTACTCTTGCCGTTTGTAAAAATGGGAATAACGTTTCCAATTGTGATTTGTAGCAATTTGCGGCGAATGGTAAAGTAATGTGTAAAAGTATTAGATAGGTTCTTTGTGAAAATAATAATTTCGGCACGAAGAAAAAATAAAGGATAAAATGCAATGGATAAGGTAAGTATAGTTGTTCCGGTTTATAATATGGGCGACAAAATAGAAAGCTGCGTGCAGTCATTGATAAATCAAACGTATTCGGATATTGAGGTCATACTGGTTGATGACGGCTCAAAAGATGATAGTTACGAGCGTTGCCGGAGGTTGACCGAGATTGATTCAAGGATTATTGCCTTACATACGGAAAACCGAGGTTCCGGACCTGCACGAAATTTCGGGATAGACCATGCAAAAGGGAGATATATATATTTTCCCGATGCAGATGATTATTTGGAATCGGACGCGATCTCAATCCTTGTTAATGCTATGGAGAGCGGTGAATATGATCTTGTGGTATTCGGATTTAAGAATGTAAACCAAAACGGCAAGGAAATCAGTATAAAGAAATATAGCGAAAGTTCTTTGTATGGAGATGTAATACGATCTCATTACTCTCCGTATATGACTACAAGTTCCGAATATGGCATTCAGGGGGCGCCGTGGAATAAATTTTTCGATATGCGGGTAATTCGCGAGAATAAAATTGAATATCCACCGCTTCGTCGCCATCAGGATGAGGGCTTTATTGCAAGGTATATGTGCTATGCAAAACACGTCCATTTTATTGAAGATGTGCTATATACGTATTATGTGAACGACTTGCAAAAAGAGTGGCAGAAGTATCCTGTGGATTATATTGATGCGGTTATAGGATTGTATGAGAGCCGCAAAGAGACGATTTTAACATGGAATAAAGAGGATCGTCTAATACAGGAGATGATTGCCAAAGAATATATTTGCAATGTAATCAAATCGTTGGAGCTTTCGTTTTCTCCGAAAATGAAGTTTTCAGCACACGAGAGAAAGAAATGGATAGAACAGAACATAGTAAAAGCCAAACTGAAAATTTACAACGTTACCGATACTCTCGGTACATATCAAAAGTTCGTAATGAAATTGGTTAAAAAAAGTAAACTATCTTCTCTTTATTTAATTTTGAAAATAAAAGTTTTTGCAGAAAAATGCGGACTGTTACGATACCGCCGAAAGAGGTAAAAATGCAATACAAAGATAAGGAACGGGACAGAATATTCCGTTTGATGCAAGCGATAATAATTTTGCCCGTTGTTATTGATTTTGTTAACTCAATGGTAATGAAGTTTTTCAATGCAACAACATCTTTATTAACGCTGGCATTTTACGGCATAATGTTGTGTTGGATCACATATGTGCTATTAAAAAGTGGTCTGTCAAGGCATGTCGGTATATATATATTGATCATTTGTTTCTTTTTAATAAGCTATCTTTTTGCAGATGATACACGTTCGGAATATACAAAGCAAAGCATGATTTTAATATATGTTTACTTTCTTCCGGTGGCTTGTTTAATAATTCCGAGAATCAAAAATTGGAGAGAGTTTTTCCTGAGCCTGTCTAAAATATCCTGTGTAGCTATAATGTGCGCAGCAGTCATATTGATAAGCGGGGCTTCCGAAGTTTTGAACTATATGGAATTTTCTTATTCATTGTTGCCGTTTGTGTGCATACTGATATATTTGTATTCTGAAACGGCAAGACCCGTTTATTTGATTTTTTACTTTGCCGGATTGGTAGAGATGATAATATTCGGTGCAAGGGCAACTATCTTTTTCGCATTGTTATGCATTACCGTAGTAATAATAGGAAGAAATAATTTCAGACAAAAATTTTCAATTTTTCTTATATTTACGATGGGACTGTCAGCAGTATATGTGCTTTGGGATAGTATTGTAATTAAGCTTCAATCGCTATATCAAAATACGGGCTCTTACTTTTTGGAAAAGCTTCTTAACGGGAAAATCTTTGAGTCAGAAACAAGAGAAGATTTATCGGAAAATATTATTTATGCAATCAATAATATGGGTTTTAACATCTATGGGTTATTTGGTGACAGACAATTTTCTTACCCTCAACCGTATGCACATAACTTTTTATATGAAATACTGCTTTCTTTTGGATGGATTATTGGACTTGCTATTATCTGCTACGGAACATTTTTGATTTTATCTACTTTTTTCAAGTCAAATAATCAAAACAAAAAAATTTTAATAGTAATAGCATTATCTTATTTTGCAAGATATTTTATATCCGGAAGTTTTGTTCAGGAATATCAGTTTTATTATTTTGCAGCAATTCTTTTGTCAATCAGGAGAAATAATCGGCTAAATGAAAAAAATTATTGTTAAATTGAAAGTTGAGATCAAGTATTTGATTTCAAAGATACGTATGCATAACAAAAAATTTGACGTTTCAGTCATGTCGATTGAGGAAACTTTGAATAAAATTATTGATTCCGAAATTTCTATTATTCGTTTTGGAGATGGCGAGTTTTCCATTATGGGTGGGGGAAATGCATGCCTTTTTCAATCATATTCCCATGATTTAAGGGACAAATTAGTTGAAACCGTCAACGACGTTAAAAATGATAAGGTACTGATTTGTCTGCCCGAAACAATGGTTTCACTGAAGCCTTTCAAAAAGAGCACGCAAAAATTTTGGACAATTACTTTTGCGGAAAATTATCACACATATAAAGATAATAGCAATAGCGATTATCGCTATGGAAACGCTTTTGTTTCAAGACCGTATATGATTTACAAAGACAAGTCGCAATGTGAGAAATATTTTGAGCTGTTAAAAAAAGCTTTTGCCAACAAGGAAGTGGTCATCATCGAGGGTGAATATAGCCGGTCCGGTGTGGGGAACGATTTGTTTTCGGGTGCAAAATCAGTTGAACGCATAATTTGTCCTGCGGAAAATGCTTGGAGTAAATATGATGAAATTCTTAACGCCGCATTGAAATTGAGGAAAGATAAATTGATTCTTACGTCGATAGGACCAACGAGCAAACCGTTAGCTATGCAACTCATAAGAAACGGTTATCGTGTACTGGATATGGGGCATATAGATTCGGAATATGAATGGTTTTTGTCTAATGCAACAAAGAAAGAAAAAATCAATGGAAAGCATACTGCAGAAGTAGATGATAACGATATTCAGGAATGTTTGGACAGTTCATATATCAATTCCATAATATGTACAGTTAAAGGAAATTAAAAATGAAGAAAATCCTATTGTCAATAATAATCCCGATTTATCAAGTGGAGGAGTATATCAAAGATTGTCTTGAGTCAATTATTCATTCTATTGCTAAAGATGGCTCGGTTGAGGTTATTTGCATAGACGATGGATCTACGGATAATTCCGGTTTTATATGTAGTGAATATGCTAATAAATATAGTTGCATTACGTACATTAAGAAGAATAACGAGGGGGTTTCTAAAACCCGAAATTTTGGTGTTTATATTGCAAAAGGAGAATATATTTCTTTTATCGATGCAGACGACCTGGTTCATCCGGATTATATCGGAGTTGCTCTTACTGCGATAAGAGAAATGTCATTCGATATATGCTTTTTTGAATATGAGGATCTTCCGCAAAAACAAAATAATTTTGAGATAATCCGCTCGGATAGAGCTGCTCTTTTTACAGGCCATGATACGGGACGTATGGTGTATGATCGTATGTTGCGTTCGAATATACATTTGTCAAACGTGTGGTCTGCTATATACAAAAAAAACTTTTTGGTAAGGAATGAAATAAGTTTTAATAACAGTTGGATATCTTCTGAAGATGTTGACTTTATAAATGCTTGCTTATCAAGAGCGGAAAGTGTTTGTTACATAAACCAATCTTCTGTAATATATAGGAGATACCGTGAGGGCTCTGCTACAAACAATATGAATAATTATAAAATCTTGTGCGACTTGCAGGTCAGGATGAAATGGTTCGAGTATGTGACGGAAGAACACATCGGTGATATCAGTTACTATCCAAATGAATTTGTTGATATTATGATGTCAACTGAATTAAAGCAACCGTATGGTATAACAATTTTAGAGTATGTCAAAAAGCACCGATATATTTTATATAAAGCAAATTCCAAAAAAGCCTTAATTTTTAAGAAACTTTCTGTGATATTTGGAGAGAGAATCAGTCTTTTAATAACAAAGGCAATAGTTAATATGACAAAAAAGAGGAATTGAAATGAAGGCAGCAATCATTACTTATTATTATGGTAGCAATAACTATGGCGGGAATCTTCAATCTTATGCGTTGGTAAAGTTTATACAAAACAACTGCCATATAAATGTCAAACAGCTTTCTTATAAGAAACCGCGGAAGCATCCTTATTCGTTAAGAGATCGGTTATCAAAAATATATCACCGATATTTTAAGGACGTTTCGGATATGAAAGGCATAGAAAGAAGAAATCGTCTGATTGCAAAATTTAATCTATCAATCCCTCATACAAATATTATTTATTCTCCAAAAACAATAGCCAAGTCCGTCAAAGATTATGATGTGTTCATTGCCGGCAGCGATCAAATATGGAATCCCAAGTGGTCCGATAGCGTATACAAATTAGATTTTGTCCCGAGTACCAAATATAAAATGGCGTATGCGGTAAGCTTAGGTGTGTCGAATTTGGATATGGACAACAAAGAGATATTACGCAAAAGCTTATCGTCGTACAATGCAGTATCGGTGCGAGAGCAGGAAGCAGTAGAATTATTGACACCTTTATCACATCACAAAGTGGAATGGTTGTTAGATCCAACATTACTGTTGTCCGTAGATGAATGGGATGAAATATGTTCTCCACGAAAATATGATGATAAATATGTATTTACTTATTTTTTGGGGAACAGTAGTGTCCAACGCGAATTAGCGAGGAAATTTGCAGATAGATTCGGACTGAAAATTGTTACGATCCCTTATGTGTGCGGATATTGTAACGATTGTGATAAAGAATTTGGAGATATTAAAGATTTTGATGCTTCCCCGGCAGACTTTATTTCTTTGATAAAGAATGCACAATATGTTTTCACAGATAGTTTTCACGCATCCGTATTTTCGATACCGAATGAATGTAGGGCAG
>CAMGRB010000009.1 GCA_946061315.1 uncultured Clostridia bacterium
CGCACCGATATCGAAACGCTCGAAGACGCCATGAAGGGCGCCGACGTATTCGTGGCCCATATGCCCGTTGTGTACCTCAACGCCGTCAAGATTGGCAGGATCGGTAACCGTCATACCGAAGCGGAACGGGTGCGCCTGAACGACAATACAACCGTTTTCGTTTGCGATACGCTTGAAATCTTTAAGGCTCATATCAAACATACCCTCGTTTTCTTTAAGGAACTTTTCGGTAATGCCGAAAACGAGATAGTCGTTCAAATTTGCCTTGAAGCGAAACTCCATACCGAGAATAATGTTGAGCTTTCCCTCGGCTGCTTTTTTGAGCTTTTCGCAAGCGCCTATATATTTGTCAATAAATCCGCACCAATCGTTCGGACAATGGCAGTCCATCGTTTCCTTATTGAAATGGTTGGTAAGCACGAGCGAGGAATATCCCGCACCGTAAAATTTTTCAATTATATCATAAACGCTCACTCTTGCACACATGCTTATATCGTCCGAGTGGCAATGCAATTCCGTCTTGAACATAAAATCACCTCGTTTGAACTTGCTACATTATATAGCAAATCGAGGTTAAAGTCAAGACGAAAAGGTCAAAAAGTCAAAAGACGCTAAAAAATTATTTTATATCTATAACTGAACATATGAAAATGTGAGCAATATATTAAATATTCCACTCGTATATGCCGTCGTACACCTTTTCACACTCTCCTATAACGGATAAATTGTATTCGCCGTCGCAACGGATATGAAAAATTCCGCCCGTGGTTTCAACGGGTATATAGACGTCCTTTTTGCATATTTTCTTTTTTACGCAGGCGGCAATACCGCAACACGCCCCCGCCGCGCAGGATAAAATCTCTCCGCACCCGGATTTTATAAATCTCATTTTGATGCTTCCTATGCCCGTGTCCTGAACGAGCACCGTGTCAACGCTTGAACTTACGGAAATTTTCCTTGAAAGCGCGGTACCGATCTTTTTTGTGTTTGCGCACGATACGTCCTCGCAAAAGACCGTGCCGTATAAGTCCCCGAGCGATACGCAGTAAAAATCGAGCAAGCAGTTATCAAAGCGTATCCTTCCTTCTTTTTTCAGCCGCGACATACTAAAAGGAACAAAATCCGCTTTTCCCGCCTCCACCTCGCACGAGCTCATAATTTTTCCGTTGCCGAACGGAGTTATTTTTTTAACGCCCGCTTTTGTCTGCACGGTTATAAAATCCTTGCTTAAATTTTTCCCCTCGTATAAAAACTTCGAGGTGCACATAAGCGCGTTGATATTCAGAATTTCCTCTCTGCCGTCAGAGAGAAAAGCTCGTATCTCGGCGTCGGCATAATCCGAGCTCATAACCGCGATAATCCCGTCCGAGCCGACGCCAAAGCGCCTTGCCGATGCGGGTGAAATAAATGAATAAGAAAAAAGTTCATCGCGCCTTTTTTGCAGCCTTGTGCAGTCGAGCAAAATATAGTCGTTGCCAGAGGAGTGCATTTTGATAAACGGAATATCCATAAGACCTCCGATAAGAAATTGATAAAATTTCAAAATCTTTTATTTATAAGGTCCTTCATTCCGTATAGCCCGTTTTTTTGAGTTATGATAAATTCCGCCGCCGAAACGGCGCCTTTTGCAAAGAGCGTTCTGTTTTTTGCCTCGTGCTTTACCGTTATTATCTCGTCGTCCATCTCAAGCCTTACCGTGTGCTCGGCGTATCCGTCGCCCTCCCGCACCGACAAAATTTCTATATCGTCGGGATAGCCGAAAGAGATAAGAGTGTCCTTAAAGGTGATGGCGGTACCGCTTGGCGCGTCTTTTTTGTCCTTGTGATGCTTTTCAAAAATCTCCGCTTTTTTAATTTCGAGCGTCGAGGAGAGTATCTTTATAAATTCGTTTATTGCAAAAACCCCGCCCGAAAAATTGTACGAGAGGAAAATAGGGATCGTTGCGCAGGATCTGTAAATCTCCTGCATTTCCTCACAGGTGTGCGAGGTCGATGCTATAACAAGCGGTATTTTGCGCCTGACGGCATACTCGCAAACATCATACGTTGCAAGGTGCGAGGAAAAGTCAACTATAACGTCACCCTCGCCCAAGTAGCCCTCAATTTTTGAAAAATATCCGTCCGAGCACGCGTTTTTGTCTACCTTGGCGCACACGTTTTCCTCGCCCGCCACGCGTATCATCTCTCGCCCCATAAGCCCCAGCGCACCGTTTATAATATATCTCATAACACCCCTCCGAAATCTCTTACATAGATTTTCTATTCGGCAAGAGGACGATATATACGGCTTTCAAGAAAAAAAGGGGCTGCTTTATTCGGGCACAACCGAACAAAAAAAGATAGGGGTATTAAAAAAGACCTCTATCTTTAATTTTAACCGCATTTTGAGAAATATAAGGTTAAAAACTGCGTTTTTCTCAATTTATTGTTTTTGTTCTATCTTTGTTCGCTCCCTCTCGATGTATGCATATACACCTTCGGGTCGAGAACAAAGATTTCTGCTCCGACTCAAGCAAGCCCCGGGTGTGCTTCGCATTAAAAATTCAGTAAATGTTGTCTTATCTGCCCAAATTGCCTTAATTTCACTGAATTTTTAATGACTCGGCACCTTACAAATATTTTATGAAATCGTATCGAGGATAAGTTCCTTTTCCTCGGGCTTTTTATCCGAAAATGTAAACGCTTCTTTTATCAGTTTTTCCGCACCGTCAAAAAGCGATTTGTCCGAGGCGTATGCAACCGCAAGCACATCGCCCCTTGATACCTTGTCCGAAACGCCTACTTTCAGAACAATGCCCGCACCGAAGTCTATTTTGTCGTCCTTTTTTGCGCGCCCCGCACCGAGCGACATTGAGGCAAGCCCTATCTTTTCCGCATCTATGCGGCAAACGTAGCCGTCAAAGTCCGATTTTACCTCGACCTTGTGCTTTGCAAGCGGTAAAAGGGAAGTGTCCTTGATAGGACGCACGTCCCCACCTTGATACGACACCCATTCGAGCATTTTTTCAAACGCCTTGCCACTCTCAAGAGATAAAACGGCTTTTTTGTACGCTTCCTCATAAGGAATATCAAAAGATAGTGAAACCATATTTGCGGCAAGAGTAAGACATAAGGAGGTAAGCTTTTTGTCGCCTCTTCCTTTAAGTACGTCAACCGCCTCGCAAATTTCAAGCGAATTTCCGACACACACGCCAAGCGGAGCATCCATATTCGTAATCACCGCGCGCACACGCCGCCCGAAAGATCTTCCTATCTTAACCATCGCCTCGGCAAGAGATATAGCCCCTGCCCGATCCTTCATAAACGCTCCCGAGCCGCACTTTACGTCAAGCACGATAGATGAGGAGCCAGCGGCAAGCTTTTTTGACATTATGCTTGAAGCGATAAGAGGAACGGAGTCTATTGTTGCCGTAACGTCACGCAGAGCGTATATTTTTTTGTCCGCGGGGGCAAGGTTGCCCGTTTGCCCTATCACCGCAATACCGATTTTTTCAACCTGCGAAAAGAAATCTTCAACCGAAAGAGAAGTATTGTAGCCCGAAATGGCTTCGAGTTTGTCTACCGTGCCGCCGGTAAACCCAAGACCCCTGCCCGACATTTTTGCCACTTTACAACCGAGAGATGCGGCTATCGGAGCAACGATAAGCGTCGTTTTATCGCCCACACCGCCCGTGCTGTGCTTGTCAACGGTAAGGTTAGAAAAGCGCGAAAGGTCCAAAACGTCGCCCGAGTTCATCATCGTCTTTGTCAAGATAGCGGTTTCTTCCTCATTCATCGAATTTATACATATTGCCATTAGCAAAGCGGACATCTGATAATCGGGAATATCGCCCCTTACGTATCCGTTTACGGCAAACTCTATTTCTTCCTTTGAGAGCGAAAGGCCGTGCCTTTTCTTTGAGATAATATCGTATATTCTCATAGTATAGATCCTTTCCTTATAAAAAGTGCGCCCCTGTGTGAGAATTTCACTCCATTCCGGGCTATTTTATATCCGAGGCAGAAAAAGCGTTTGGCAAAAAGTTTGCAAGAGTATATGATTTTGTCTTGCCGCCCGATACGAGCAATATTGTAAAGTCGGGAGAGCAAAATTCGGATATAACCTGCAAACAAACGCCACAGGGCGGGGCAAAATCACCTTTTTCACCCTTGCCGCCCACAACGCAAAGAGCCTTGAAGTCACGCTTTCCGTCGGAAATTGCCTTGAATATCGCCACTCTCTCGGCGCAAACCGTCGCCGAGTAGGACGCATTTTCTATATTGCAACCCGTATATACCGTGCCGTCCGAGCATAAAAGTGAAGCGCCAACCTTGTATTCCGAGTACGGCGAGTAAGAAAAATTTCTTGCCTCATTTGCCTTTTCAACCAAAAAATCAAGCGTAGTGTTCATATTTTCTCCTTTGCGCTTCAGGTAAGAATTATTTTGTCAAGAAAGCTTTTTCCGCTACACGTGTAGTTTATTTTAAGATAATCGGCAATAGTTGCGGCTATGTCCGAGTACGTCCCACACACACCAAGATTTACGGGCAATACACTCTTGCCGTAAACCAAAAGCGGTATATACTCTCTTGTATGGTCCGTGCTTATATCCCCGGGGTCGCACCCGTGGTCCGCCGTCACGATAAGAATATCGTCATCTCTCATTTTGCCAATAAAAGATGGGAGCCACCCGTCAAATTCGGATAGAGCTTTTGCATATCCGTCAGCGTCGTTTCTGTGCCCGTAAACCATATCGAAATCGACGAGATTTGTAAAGCAAAGACCGCAAAAATCCTTGTCAAGTATCTGTAAAGTAAGCTCCATGCCCTCCGTGTTCGAGTGCGAAAGGTAATACTCCGTTATGCCCCTTTTCGCAAATATATCGTATATCTTTCCTACCGATATTGATGAGAGAGAATTTTCACAAATTGCATCAAGCACCGTTTTGCCCGTCGGCTCTATTGAAAAATCGTGCCTGTTGGCAGTGCGCTTAAAAGGATATTCGCCCTCAAACGGTCTTGCAATAACCCTGCCGACCCCCAAAGGACCGGTAAGCAGTTTTCTTGCAATTTTGCAATAGCGGTAAAGCTCGTTTGGCGGTACTACGTCCTCGTGCGCGGCAATTTGAAAAACGCTGTCCTGCGAGGTATAAACTATAAGCTTGCCCGTCTTTATGTGTTCCTCTCCGTAGTCTTTTATTACCTCGGTGCCCGAGTACGGCTTGTTGCAAAGCACACCTCTGCCCGTTTCCTTTGAAAATTCACAAATAAGCTCCTCGGGGAAGCCGTTTGGAAACGTGGGGAACCTTTTTTCAGACACTACCCCCGCAATTTCCCAATGCCCGACGGTCGTGTCCTTGCCTGCCGACAGCTCGGCGCATTTGCCGAAAGCGGCACACGGAGCATCACTTTTTTCAATACAGTCAACTCCGTCTATATTGCCAAGCCCCGATTTTATAAGGTTAGGAATATTAAAATATTGTGATTTTGCGACACTCCTTAAGGTGTTTGCACCCGTATCACCGAATTTTGCGGCGTCGGGCAACTCGCCCACCCCAAAGCTGTCAAGAACGATAAGAAAAACTCTTTTCATTTTCCCTCCGAAAATCAAAGGCGGATTGCGGTTTCAAGTGCAAGGGTTATCATATCGGTAAACGAGCTTTGCCTATCAGCAGAGGAGAGCTCCTCACCGGTTACCGTATTGTCTGATATTGTGCATACGGCAAGTGCGTGCTTCCCGAGCTTTGCGGCGTTCATATAAAGCGCCGCCGCTTCCATCTCAACCGCTAAAACGCCCATTTTAGCCCATTTTCCGTTAGGAGTGTCGCTAAAAGGCGTGCCCGCTTCGGCAGAGTAGAACACGTCGCTCGATATTACGTTGCCGACGTGGTATTTCATACCGAGCTTATCCGCTTCCTCTGTGCAGGTCTTTAATATTTTATAGTCCGCCGTAGGCGCAAAAGTACCGGGCAGATTAAAACTGTTTGCATATGCGGAGTCCGTGCAGGCACCCATAGCGATAACTATGTCACGCACCTTTATATCTTCTCTTAAAGCCCCCGCCGAGCCGACCCGTATTATGTTTTCAACTCCGAAAAACGAGAAAAGCTCGTGCGAGTAAATGCCTATCGAGGGCATACCCATTCCGCTTGCCATAACGCTTATCTCTTTGCCCTTGTAAGTGCCCGTATATCCTCTTATGCCTCTTACGTTGTTTACGAGCTTTGCGTTGTCAAGAAAGTTCTCGGCGATAAACTGTGAGCGCAAAGGGTCACCCGGCATAAGCACGGTCTTTGCAAAATCTCCGATATTTGCTTCAATATGAGGTGTTGCCATTTTCAGAAATCTCCTTTTTGAGTATTTTTACTATTCTGCTCGTTCCGAGCCTCGATGCGCCGAGCTTTATAAAATCCTCGGCATCGGAAATTGACGAAATACCGCCCGCTGCTTTTATCTTGACGTGCGGCGCAATATGTTTTGAAAAGAGAATAATATCCTCTTTTGTCGCTCCTGCCGTTGAAAAGCCCGTTGACGTCTTTATAAAATCCGCACCGGATAGCGACACTATCTCGCACATTTTTATTTTTTCCTCGTCGCTGAGCAGGCAGGTTTCTATAATCACTTTAAGTATTTTGTCCCCGCAGGCTTTTTTTATTTCCTTTAATTCGTTAAGAATATCGCCGTAGCGTTTGTCCTTCAAAAAGCCTATGTTTATTACCGTGTCTATCTCGTCCGCACCGTTTTTTAAGGCGTTTTTTGTTTCGTACACCTTGCACTCCGTCGTATTATAGCCGTTCGGGAAGCCGATAACGGTACAGATTTTCATTTTGTCGCCGACATAGTCTTTTGCGAATTTTACGTACGACGGCGCAATACAAACCGACGCCACCCCGAACTTTACAGCGTCGTCACACAGCTCTTTTATTTCTTGCTCCGTCGCCGTTTGAGAGAGCAGAGTGTGATCTACCTTTGATAATATTTCGGAAATTTCCATAACGCACCTCCGTTTTACATTGAAATTTTACCATATAATCGCAAAAAAATCAACACGTCATCGCCTAAAAAACCTTAAAAGTAACTTTTTTTCTCAAAACTATATACATTCGCTCAATTTTGTGGTAGAATGTAGTCGTGGTGTAACCACAAATATACAGAAAGAGGTCAGTACTGTGAAAGACTCCAAGGAAACAAAGCGTGAAAAAGAGAAAATTCACCGTGTCCGCAAAATAACCCCGTTTGCAAGGCTCGTGCCTTACATAATGGAAAACCGTTGCGGCTCACAGAACTTTGTTTACGACAAGATCAACATGGGAAAGATCGACAAGTATATCCAGAAAAAGCAGGAAGAGGGGCTTAAAAATTTCAACCTTATGTACGTGATAATAGCCGCATACGTAAGGGCTTGCTCGCAGCGTCCCGCCATAAACCGCTTTATCCGCGGCCAGAAGATATACTCGCGTGAGAAGGTCGAGGTATCTCTCACGATAAAGAAGGAAATGTCGATAGATTCCTCCGATACCGTCGTCAAAGTTTTGCTGGATCCTTCGTCAACTGCCGATGAGGTTTACGCACAGCTCAATGAGAAAATAGAAAATTACCGTGCGCAGCAGAACAGCAGTTTTGACAATCTGGCGAAGATACTTAACTTTATCCCGGGTATCTTCTTAAGATGGACTATCAGATTCTTGAGATTTCTTGACTATCTCGGTCTTTTGCCGAAAGCAATCACAAGGCTCAGTCCGTTTCACGCATCTCTCTTTATCACATCCATGGGCTCGCTCGGCATACCGCCGATAGTTCACCATCTGTACGACTTCGGTACCGTTCCGATATTTTGCTCCTTCGGGGCAAGGCAGAGGGAATTTAAGGTAAATCCGGACGGAAGCGTGTATAAAAACAGTTACGTCGATATTACTTACAATCTCGACGAGCGTATTTGCGACGGATACTATTATGCGTCCGCAATGAAGTATATGCGCAGCATTTACAAAAATCCGGAAGTGCTCGATAACCCGCCCGAAACGGTAGTGAAGGACATTCGCTGACGGAAAAAGGGAATTTCCGAAAACGAATTTTACCATCGAAAAAATCACGCATCGCAAGATGCGTGATTTTTTGCTTATTAACTGTTCAATCTTCTTCGGGAATTATAAGCCCGTATCCGCCGGCGTGGCGTTTATAGACGACGCAGGTTTCAAGGGTTGATGCGTCCTTGAACACGAAGAACGCGTGACCGAGCATATCCATCTGCAATATAGCTTCCTCGACGGACATCGGCTTGAACGGGAACGATTTTGTGCGAACGTTGAACATAAATTCTTCTTCAACGTCGGGCACGTCCTCCTCGGCAATCTTAAAGCCCTCGTCGCGCACCTTTTTGAGAAGACGCGTTTTGTTCTTTCTTATCTGGCGCTCAAGCGCCTCGCAAGCCTCGTCAACCGCATTGGCAAATGTATCGGCACCTTCTTCCGCACGGAACATCATTCCGCCCGAATGAATGGTTATTTCAACTTTTTCAACGTTTTTTGATCTGGAAAACGTGACGTCCATTTCCGCACCTTCGGGGAAGAACTTGTCGAATTTCGAGAGCTTTTTCTCCGTGGTTTCGCGTACCGAATCGTAAACTCTCATCTGTCTTGCCGTAAAATTCATTTTCATAGTATCACCTCTGTGCTGATTTTACAAAGAATTTCTTCCTTGTAATTACATTATAGCACACATAAAAGCAAAAATAAATAGAAATTTGATAAATTTTTCGAGAAAATTGTATAAAATAACTAAAAACCGTGTGAATGTACTGTGAACTCGGCTTAAATACGCTTAAATCCGAGATTTTCGGCGTTGCGAGCCTATGCGTTGACTTTTTTACCGATAATAATTTCGGCAGAAACAAAAATAAATCAAAAAATAGTCGATTACGTATTTACATTTTCGACTTATTATGATATACTTATTTCGATAAAAACCAATGGAGATTTATATGGCAATATTAAAAGGGAACGCCGTTGTCGGACAGTCGGGTGGACCGACCGCGGCGATAAACGCTACGCTTGCCGGGGTTATAAGGGGTGCCGCCTCCGAAAACAGCCCGATAGACAAGCTTTACGGAATGAGAAACGGAATAGAGGGATTTTTGAAAGAGGACTTTTTCGATCTCTCGTCTTTTTTTGGAAGCGAAAAAAAGTTAAAATTGCTTGAAAATACGCCTTCGTCTTTTCTCGGCTCCTGCAGGGTCAAATTGCCCGAGTCCTCAAAGGATGCGGAAGTTTACGAAAAGATCTTCTCGATATTTGAAAAATACAACGTAAAGTATTTTTACTATATCGGCGGCAACGATTCGATGGATACCGTTATGAAGCTCGACGGATATGCAAAGAAAATCGGATACGAAATAAAGATGATCGGAGTGCCGAAAACCATAGATAACGACATACCGATAACCGACCACACGCCCGGTTACGCCTCGGCGGCGAAATTTGTCGCAACCGCTGTAAAGGAAATAGAGCGTGACTCCTCGGTTTATACCTTGAAGTCCGTAACTATCGTTGAGATAATGGGCAGAGATTCCGGGTGGCTCACGGCGGCGGCATCACTCCCCAAAGCACTCACGGGCAAAGGTGCAGACCTTGTATATCTTCCCGAGAGGGTCTTTGACGAGGAAGCGTTTATCCGCTCGGTCAGGGAAAAGCTCGATATACGTTCTCACGTCGTGGTGGCGATCAGCGAGGGCATAAAATACAAAAACGGCAGATACGTTGCCGAGGGACTTAAAAACGAGGTACAGGACGCTTTCGGCCATAAGATACTCGCGGGTGCGGCAAGGTCGCTTGAGCGTATGATAAAAAAGGAAATCGGTTGTAAGGTAAGGGCGGTCGAGTTAAACGTTTTACAAAGGTGCTCGGCGCATATTCTCTCACTCACCGATATAAAAGAGAGCGTAAGGGTCGGCAAAAAGGCAGTTCTTTATTCGTTCTCGGGTCAAAGCGGCAAGATGATGGCATTTCGGCGCAGAGAGGGAAATTACCGCGTCGATATTGTAGCCGTGGACGTTTCCCTGGCGGCAAACAAGGTAAAATACGTCCCCGACGAATTTATAAATGAAAACGGCGACGGCGTCACCGAAAAATGTATAGAGTATATAAAACCGCTTATAAAGGGCGAGATAAAAGTAAAATACGAGGACGGTATGCCCGTCCACATAACGTTAGAGTAAAAGAAGGGCACACAGATGTATAAAACGGGTTTTGACAATAACAAATATCTTAAAATGCAATCCGAAAAGATAAAAGAGAGGATAGCAAAATTCGGCGGTAAACTCTATCTTGAATTTGGCGGTAAGCTTTTTGACGACTATCACGCGTCAAGAGTTTTGCCGGGCTTTGCTCCGGACAGTAAAATAAGAATGCTAGTCGAGCTTAAGGACAAAGCGGAGATAATAATAGCAATAAACGCAAACGATATAGAGAAAAACAAGGTAAGGGGCGACCTCGGTATCACCTACGACCTTGACGTTTTGCGCCTTATCGACGCGTTCCGCGGCTTCGGGCTCTTTGTCGGAAGCGTCGTTCTTACGAGATACAACGAGTCGTCGGTTGTAAACGCGTTTATGAAAAAGCTTGAATCTCTCGGCATAAAGGTGTATAAGCACTACGCAATAGACAACTACCCCTACGATATAGAGAATATAGTAAGCGACGAGGGCTACGGCAAAAACGAGTATATAGAAACGGAGCGTCCGCTTGTAGTCGTCACCGCCCCGGGACCCGGAAGCGGAAAGATGGCAACCTGCCTCTCGCAGATCTACCACGAGTACAAAAGAGGGATAAAGGCAGGGTACGCCAAGTTTGAAACGTTCCCGATATGGAATATACCGCTTAACCACCCCGTCAACGTAGCGTACGAGGCGGCAACGGCGGACCTTAACGATATAAATATGATAGACCCGTTCCACCTTGAAGCATACAAAAAGACGGCTATAAACTATAACAGGGACGTTGAAATATTCCCCGTTTTGCGCGCAATGTTTGAAAAGATAATGGGAGAATGTCCTTATAAATCGCCGACGGATATGGGCGTTAATATGGCGGGCAACTGCATATTTGACGACGAGGCGGTAAGAAAAGCCGCCGAGTGTGAGATAATAAGAAGATATTATGCCGCCCTTTGCAATCAGAGAAAGGACGGTCACCGCTACGACGCCGAGGTAAATAAGATAAAGCTTCTTATGAATCAAAGCGGAATAACGGTAAAGGACAGAAAGTGCATACAAAGCGCACTTGACAAAGCGGAGGCAACGGGTGCTCCCGCGGCGGCAATAGAGCTTTGCGACGGCAGAGTGGTGACGGGTAAGACCTCCTCGCTCCTCGGCGCATCGAGCGCGGCGCTTATAAATGCAATAAAGGCAGAGGCGGGAATTGACGACGAGGTCGATATTATCTCCCACGAAATACTCGAGCCGGTGCAGAAATTAAAGGTTGAAAACCTCGGCAACCATAACCCGAGGCTCCATACCGATGAGGTGCTTGTCGCCCTTGCAATATCCGCGGCAACGAGCGAGGTTGCCAAAAAGGCAATGGACGTCCTTAAAAACTTAAAAGGCGCAGAGCTTCACTCCTCCGTCATCCTTTCCCCCGTCGATACGGCAACCTTCAGAAAACTCGGCGTCAACTTAACCTGCGAGCCCGTGTATCAGACAAAGAAGCTTTTCCACGGTTAATCAAAATAAACGGTTGGATATACCGAACTCATAAACGGCTATAGAAATAAGTTGAAATTACAACAAAGATAGTTGGAATTTATTTCATATTGTTTTGATAAGGTTCGAGAATAATGTAGGAGTCAATTTTATGGGACTATTTGATTTCTTTAAGAAAAAGAGGGTTAGACTAACAGAAAAAGAACTGAAATGGAATAAAATGTGGGAACTGTGGGCAGAGGAGCAAGCAGATTCTCCATATGCAGAGTTAATGACATATCAAAGTGAAATCAATAACGGCGGACATGCGCAATATTTCGACAATGTTTCAAGTATAAGCGATTTGCAAAAAGAGATGTCGTCGTTGGAAACCGTTTTGCCGTCACAGCTCAAGGGTACGCTTAAAAAAGCGTACGAGGCATATTTGGCTTTAGAAGAAAACGACAATGAAAAAGCGGAAGCGATTTTAGAACAGTGCGACGATATGTTTTATGAAAATGAAGAAGAAATTAATCGCATATTGGAAGAGTACGCTGCCAAAATCAAACTGTAATTATCTGACGTATAAATTTTAATTTATTGAACTGATAGTTGTTTGGGAAAACGCACTTAAGAGTAGTACACGATATTTTGTTCGCAAAGTCGTGCTTTACAAAGCAAAAAGAAAAGACTAACGAAACCTCGTTAGTCTTTTTAATTGCTTAAAAATTCCTATGGGATATGCACTTTGGTCGCGCCGTTTAGTTAATTGTATTCGATTTTGACTTGCAGGCTTTATCGACCTCGGCGGCAAGGAGAGGGTAGAGGGAAAGAGTGGGGATAAGCTCTCTTGCACTCTCAAATGCGCTGTTAAGGAGGACGGTGTCGGAGCAGGAGCTTGCCATATTGAAGCCGACGTCGCCCGATTGGCGTATCGGTCCGCCGTTTGAGAAAAACTCTCCGGGGCCGCGCATTTTAAGGTCGTATTCCGCAATCGTATATCCGTCGTACACGGAGTGCATTATCTGGAGGCGTTCCATGGCGGTGGGACTTTTTGAGTCGGAAACGAGAATACAGTACGATTTGTCCGCACCTCTGCCAACGCGTCCTCTTAATTGGTGGAGCTGTGAAAGACCGAAGCGTTCCGCATTTTCAACAATCATAAGTGTTGCATTTGGCACGTTTACACCGACCTCTATTACCGTTGTAGATACGAGAATGTCAATATCGCCTTTTGCAAACGAGGACATAATACCGTCCTTTTGTGCCGCTTTCATTTTGCCGTGTATAAGCTCGACTTTAAGGTCGGGGAAAACGGTTTTTAAGTTTTCTGCATAATCCGTCGCCGCCTTCATATGAGGAGCGGGCAGAGAATAAGAGAAGCCGAACGGGTCGTAGTCGGTCGCATTGTCAATATCGTCTTTCTTTTCCTCGATGGCGGGGCACACGATATAGACTTGATTTTTGTTCTGTACCTGCTTCCTTATAAAGCCGTTTAAGCGCTCCCTGTAGCTCTCGTCAACCACAAAGGTTGACACTTTTTTTCTGCCCGGGGGCATCTCGTCTATAAGTGAAATATCGAGGTCACCGTAAATCATAAGCGACAGAGTACGGGGAATGGGCGTTGCGCTCATAACGAGGACGTGTGCGCTCTCACTCTTTTCGGCAAGACGGGCGCGTTGCATAACGCCGAAACGGTGTTGCTCGTCGGTTATCACAAGACCGAGATTTTCAAAAACGACCTTGTCCTGAATAAGAGCGTGAGTTCCTATCACAAAATCGGTTTTTCCGCTTTTTAGCCGCAGGAGTATCGCGTTTTTCTCTTTTTGAGGTACCGAGCCGGTTAAAAGGTCGCACCTTATACCGAGCTTTTCAAATATGGGAGAGAGCGATTCGTAATGTTGCGCCGCGAGTATTTCGGTTGGTGCCATAAGGGCGCATTGAAATCCGTTTTTGCAAGCGATATAAGCGGCGGCAGCGGCGCAAACCGTCTTTCCGCTACCCACGTCGCCGACAACTATTCTGTTCATCGGCTTTATAAAATCGGTTATGCTCAAATTATCCACACTTGGCGGGCAAAATTGCGTTTTATTCGCGCTTTCTGCATCTCCGCTTTCAAAAATCGGATTTTTGCGACACATATCAAGGGATATTTCCGAAATAGCCTTTTTTTGCGCCCCCGTAAGACTGTACGGAAGCATTGATATAAGCGGCGAAATATCGGAGTTTTGCATAAGGGGTGCGGTCTTTTCCTCGGATACCGTCTTTATTCTCGAAAGTGAGAGAGCAAATATAAAAAGCTCGTCAAAAGTAAGACGGCGTATGGCGGATTTAAGCGCTTCCTCATTTTCGGGGAAGTGCACGTTTTCAAGGGCGTAGGCAAGGGTGCAAAGGCCGTTTTTGCGCCTTGTTTCCTCCGGCATAAAATCCGTCACCATCGACTTTATATACGGATATATCTCCTTCTGGAGCTTTATAAGATACTTTTGGTTTACCCCCGAAAAGAGCGGATATACGGCAATGAGCGGAAGGAGGGGCTTTCCGTAAATATAAGGCTCATAAGACGGAGAATTCATACACAGGGTGCGCTTTTCTCTTGAAATTTTGCCCCAAAACCTGAATTGCGCTCCCGTTTTGAAAACGTCCTTTAAGTAGCTTTGGTTAAAGTACGTAACGGTCACCGAGCCGCTTTCGTCAAAGGCGCGGAATTTTAGTATGTTCATGCCCTTGCGTATGAGCGCGTTTTTCGGCTCGCACGCAACGGTGAGAATAAAAGAGTGGGGCATATTGTCAAGCGGAGCCGAGGCAATTTCACACACGTCCCCCCTGTTTTGATATGCTCTCGGAAAATAGAACAGAAGATCCCGAACGGTGTAAAGCCCGTTTGACGACAGGTATTTTTCATACTTTTTTCCGACCCCGTAAAGCTCGGAAAGAGGTGTGTCGAGCGTCATATCAAAAATACGTATCCCTCCCTTCAAATAAAAGGGACCTTGTATAAAAAGTCCCTTTCAGATTTGTTTTTTACTGCTCAAAGACCGAGA
>CAMGRB010000010.1 GCA_946061315.1 uncultured Clostridia bacterium
TTTTAGGTTCGTGAGTTGTATGACGGATTTACCGTTTTGAGGTTGAACGGTTTATTCTTCATACACGCCGCAAAGTAGAAAAGGAAAAATATTAAGCAAGGAGAATTTTTATGAAAAGATTCATCAAAGTAATGGTGTCGGTTTTCCTGGTTGCCATAATGGTACTCGGTATCGCAGGATGCGGTAGCAAACGTGAGCTTGTTAACTATAATGGCGATTTCGTTTATAAGGACGCCGTTATTACTCTTTCCGCAAACTGGAATCCGCACACCTACGAAACACAGGACCAAAGCTATCCTATAGACTTCATCACCGCAGGTCTTTACAGCTTCTACTACAATGACGCGCTTCATCCTATCGAGGGTAAGAAACCTTACGAGGGCTACGTTATTCTTCCCGAGATGGCTGCAAGCCTCCCCGTTGACGTAACCGAGCAGGTAAAGGCTATCGACAACAACAAGTACGGCATTCCGGAGGGCATTACGTCAGGTTATGCTTATACTATCGACCTCAACCCGAATGCGGTATGGGAGAACGGTACTCCGATCAATGCGGCAACGTACGTTTACTCCATGAAGCAGTTGCTCGATCCTAAATTGAACAACTACCGCGCATCCGACTACTATCAGGGCACGTTTACGATTGCAAACGGTGCAAACTATTTCTTCCAGGGCACGACCAACATCGCAGATACAATGGGCGAATACGCTTTTGAAGACCTCGTCAAAGGCGATGACAACAACTATTATACCAAGGACGGCGACCCGATCTATCTCGCAGTAGATTTCGCACTCGACTGGTTGCAGGGCGATACGCTTAAAACCTACGTTGAATACTACGGTGACGCATATTTCTCAACGACCCATTGGGCTGCACTCGTTGCGGCTATGGACGAAAACGGCCTTGTTCCGCTCAATGACGATACATATGCAAAATACAGCGACGTAACCACGGGCAATCCCGAATGGGGCGAAACGGTTGCAGACGTTGCCAACTACTTTGTAAAAACTCACGTTTACGAAGATAACTACAGCTTTGATAACGTAGGTATTTTCGCATCCGATGAATATCAGATAACTCTCGTATTCGGAAAATCCCTCTCGGGCTTCAACCTCCTTTACAACCTGAGCAGCAACTGGATAGTATACGAGCCTTACTATGAAGCATGCAAGTCCCAGGTTGAAGGTACCGAGGCTTGGACTTCAACCTACAACACGAGCGTTAAAACCACCATGTCTTACGGTCCTTACAAGCTGACCGCATATCAGGCAGACAAGGCTATGACCTTTGAAAAAAACGACAAATGGTACGGCTATACGGACGGCAAGCACGTGTTTGTTGATACCGAGAATCCGGACCGCTTGTACCCGATGTATCAGACCACGAAGATTGAAACCCAGGTCGTTGCAGAAGCAGCAGACAGAAAGCTTATGTTCCTTAAGGGACAGCTTATGGGTTACGGCCTCCAGGCTGAAGACTTCGACGAGTACAGAAGCAGCGATTACTGCTATGCTACACCCGCTGAAACCATATTCTTCTTCATCTTCAACGGTTACGTTGATGCAATCGAGAAACGTGAGGCTAACGAAAGCTTCGATAAGACAAAATATGACCTCGAAACCTTGACCTTGACCTCATTCAGAAAAGCAGTTGCCGTTACTTACGACAAGGAAGCACTCTGCGCGGCAGTTTCTCCCTCTCGTTCGGGCGGTTACGGCTTGATCGGTAACTCCTACATTTACGATCCTGAAACGGGCGCAAGATACCGCGATACCGACCAGGCTAAAAAAATCCTTTGCGACTTCTATTCCGTAGACGTTTCCAAGTTCGATTCTCTTGACGACGCGGTTGATTCCATCACCGGTTACGACCCCGTTGCCGCAAAAGCACTTTACAAGCAGGCATTTGACGAAGCTTTGGAAAAAGGCTACATAACTGATACCGACAACGACGGCAAGTGCGACCAGGCTATCAACATTGAGTACTCATCTTCGGAGCACAGTGCTTTCATTGAGAAGACTCTTAACTATCTGAACGAAAAGATGGCAGAGGTTCTTGTCGGAACTCCTTTCGAGGGCAAGATTCAGTTCGTTGAATCGGCTCCTCTCGGCGACGCTTGGTCTACCAACATCAAAAACGGTCTTTCCGATACAGTCCTCGGTGGCTGGTCCGGCTCGGCTCTCGATCCGTTCTCCGTTACCGACTGCTACACCAACCCGAGCAGACAGTACGACGCAAAATGGTTCGACTCATCCAAAGTTAAACTTACGATCACGATAGACGGCAAAGAGCTTACCACCTCTCTTAAGAACTGGAGCGAAGCTCTTAACGGCGATACAATCGTAATCGACGACGTTGAGTACAACTTCGGCGACGGTATGGTTGACGTTTCCACAAGACTTGATATCCTCGCGGCTATCGAGGGTGCGGTTCTCCAGACGTACGACTATATCCCGATGCTCCAGGATGCAGGTATGTCACTCCTTTCGCAGCAGGTTTACTACGTAGTTGAAGAATACAACCCCATTATGGGTCGTGGCGGCATCACTTACTTGCGCTACAACTATAACGAGTCCGATTGGGCTGCATACGTTGCATCTCAGGAAGACGGTCAGCTCAGCTACTGATATTACGGTTGGTAATAATTAAATCATAGGACGAAGTTTTATTCGTCTGACAGTTTGCGGCCTTATGCAGGAGGTTCAAATCTTCGGCATAAGGCTGCAGACCAAAAATGAGTTCCTGTTTTCCAAACGGGAATTCATTTCTGTTCTGCAGTACGCAAACAAAAATTATTCTGGGAGGAATACTATGGCAAAATATATTCTGCAAAGAATTTTGCTTATGCTTATGACACTGCTCATAATAACGTGCATGTGTTTTATTTTGATAAGAATGCTTCCGCTTCCCGAGCTTCCCATCGGTGACCCGAAAACAGTTGTAATCGAGAAGCAACGCGAGGCTTTCGGCTATAATAAACCCTATCTCGTTCAGTTCGGCTTGTTTCTTAAAAACGTATTTACCGGTTTTAACTGGGGTATTAGTGACAAGCTGTATTTCGGACAAAACGTTGCCGATATTTTCGTTCAAAAGCTCCCCGCTACGATAATTGTCAATCTGTATTCGATTATTTTGAGTATTCCTATCGGAATCATACTCGGAATTTTTGCCGCACTTAAGAAAAATACCTGGATTGACCATACAATCTCCACGCTTACGATGGTCGTTATTTCGGTACCGTCTTTTGTTTATGCATTTCTTATTCAGTATATTTTTTGCTTTAAGCTCGGTTGGTTCCCGCTGCTTATGAAATCCGGCACGGACTATTTCTCGTGGCCGATGTTTGTGAGTATGATGCCTGCCGTTCTCTCGCTTTCGTTCGGAGTTATTGCAGGCTTCACCCGTACCACGCGTGCGGAGCTTACGGAGGTTCTGACAAGTGAGTTTATGCTTCTTGCCCGCACAAAAGGTCTGACACGCAGTCAGGCAACCGTTCGCCATGCGTTAAAGAACTGTATGGTCGTTATTCTCCCGTCGATTTTCGGTGAGTTTATCGGTATTATGGGCGGCTCCCTCATCATAGAGAGGATATTCTCCATTCCCGGCGTTGGCGCGCTGTACCTTAATTCAATCAATGCGCCCGACTATAATATGTTCCTGCTTATCACGGTATTCTATTGTGTTATAGGTCTTCTTGCAAGCATTATCGTCGATATCAGCTACGGATTTATCGATCCTCGTATCCGTATGGGTTCGAGAAAGTAACGTGCGGAGGTAATGGAAATGGATCAAATATATGAAAATATCCCGAAGGAAAAATTTGAGTTTGCACAACTCAACGACACCTTACACGATAAAAAGCTCGAAACCAAATCGAGAGGTTATTTTGCGGATGCGCTCCTGCGCTTTAAGAAGAACAAATCTTCTATTGCCGCGGCGTACATTATTTTGTTTTTAATACTTTTTGCAATTTTCGCACCTATCATCTCCCCTTATTCCGTATACGATACGGACACTACGTATCAAAAATTCGCGCCCTTTGTGGAATCTATCGCAAACAAGGGCTGGGGTATTCTTGACGGCGGTAAAACGCTGAACTCTCAAAGTGAAACACAGATGAAATTGTATGAGGGTATAGCACAGGAAACCGGCAAAAACCCGCTTATCAAAATCGACTATAACAATCCGAAAATAACGAAAACAATTATCCGCGGTAAAGAGGTAGAGGTAAAATCTTACCCGATCATAATCAACTCCTACTACAGCGTCGGCGTTGTTTTCAGAAATATATCTTATGAAGAATTTGCAAAAATTCAGGAATTTCAAAATATATCCGGGCTTCAGGTTTTGTACCCGTACGTAGAAAAATCAAGTATATATGAGGGAATGGATCCTGCAAAATATAAGGATATTCCCGTCAACTCAAACATATGGTACGTTTGCAGCGACATAAAGGGAACGCCGAAGCTCGATAGCAACGGCAACTTTATACCCGCATACAGTACCAATGCGTCCAAAGCGGGCCCCGCAGAATACGTGACGTACACAAGTAAGCGTATTGAGGGTGATGACGGCAGTTACATTTACAGCTGGGGAAAATCGGGCTCTCTTTCGGTCCGTGTGGAATACTACAACTACTATCAGTATTTACAATGGGCAAAGACGGGCAGCTATCATCCGCCTATGTACGTCTTCGGTACGAGCGATAGCGGTGCGGACTTGTTCTGCTCTATCGGTGCCGGTGCAAGATTCTCTTTGATTTTTGCGGTACTCGTTTCCGTTATAAACCTGACAATAGGCGCTATTTACGGCGCTATCCAGGGCTACTACGGCGGATACGTCGATCTTGCGATGGACCGTGTTACCGATATACTTAATGAAGTTCCGTTTGTCGTTGTTACTACTCTGTTCCAGCTACACCTGGCACAAAAGGTCGGCTCGGTCGTATCGTTCCTGTTTGCCTTTGTGCTCACGGGATGGATAGGTATGGCGGCTCTTACGAGAAAACAGTTTTACCGTTTCAAGAGCCAGGAGTTCGTTTACGCCGCAAAAACACTCGGTGCGAGTGACTGGCGACTTATGTTCAAGCACATATTCCCCAACTCACTCGGTACTATCGTAACGAGCTGTGCACTTGTAATTCCGAGCGTCATTTCTTCGGAAACGTCGCTGACTTACCTAGGTATTGTCAACCTCAAGAGCTTTGCGGGGACGTCTATCGGTTCTCTGCTCTCCGAGGGTCAGACGGCTATTACGAGCGCGCCGCACGCAATGCTGTTCCCGTCACTGTTTATATCCCTGCTTCTGATTTCATTTAACCTGTTCGGTAACGGCTTGCGCGATGCTTTCAACCCGACTACGAGAGGAATGGAGGACTGACGCGATGGAAAATAAGCTTCACGTTGAAAATTTAAGAATTTCTTTCCGTACCTCAAACGGTAAGGTGCAGGCAGTTCGCGGCATCAATTTTGACTTAAACAAGGGAGAAACGCTTGCAATCGTCGGTGAGTCCGGCTCCGGAAAATCCGTCACCGCAAAGGCCATCCTCGGTATTCTCGCGGGAAATGCAATAGTCGAGGACGGCGAGATCATATACAGCGGCAAGGACCTGCTTAAAATCGACGAGGACGACTTTCACAAAATACGCGGTGACAAAATCGCGATGATATTCCAGGACCCTATGTCGAGCCTTAACCCCATTATCCGTATCGGCAAGCAGCTGACGGAGGCAATGATTCTCAAGGGCAAGGCAAGGCAGAGGGAAAGCAGAAAGCTTTTCAACACGTATCTTGCCGAGCTGAAAAAAGCGATGATTGCGGCAGAGGCTAACGGCAACGCCGAAAAAGCCGCAGAGCTTGAGTTGAAATGCGCACAATTCGACAAATTCGAGTATAAGCACATCGAGCTTGAATCAAAGTATAATTTCGCATATGAAGCGGCAGAGGAAGCACTTTCCGATGCAAAGGCGATACGCTTTGAGATGGAAAAGAACGCACCGACGGATATTTCTTACCGTATAAACAGAATTATCACTCTGTGCAAGCGTTCAATCGAGCCATACGTCGTAAACGAAAAAAAGGACGAACTTCTTGCCGCCGCGGAAGCCTTGAAGGCAAGTGTTGCAAACGCGAAAAAAGGAAATTATTCCGATTCCGTTTCGGCACTCGGCAATATTATCGATATTCTGGAATATTCGGTGGCGCTCCCTGCCCCTAACTTCTTCTGCATGGGATACTATCTTACGTATTCGGGAAAAGAGCTACCCGATATGCCTATTCCCGAGCTTAATGCTTTTCTCCATAATTATCTGGACGAAAGCTTTATGCTTGATTTCATTAAAAATGCAAAGCAGGGGCTTATCTATTCCGACGCAAAATCGCATAAGGAAAAAGAGGAAGCCATTGAAACGCTCAAATCTTATAAATCCGTTTTTGCCGGGGAAAATCTCGACAAAAAGACCTGCTATCAGGCTCTTAAAGCAATGAGCAAGGAAGTAATGGAAACGGTTGACCCGCTATCTCTTGTAAAGGACAGCCCGACCTACACCTTTACCTCCGCCTTCAAGACGCAGCTTGACCGTTACTTTAACGGTATTGTAAAAAACAAAAAAGAAACGAGTCGTTTTGAAAGACAGACTGCAAAGTGGAACAAGCTTGTTGCAAAAGGCAAGGACCCCGATTGGAAGGTTGCCCCCGCGGCACTGACCGATTTTGATGCAGTCAAGGCGATTATGGCTCACCAGATTGACAGCTTGATTGCTCATTACGAGAAGGCTATTTCTGCCGAAACGAGCCGTGATTTCGATGCGGACACGGTTGCCGTTATCGATTATCTGAAAGAAAAGGCCTCCGGCACGGTCCATAAGGTCACAAAGAGCATGGCAAAGGAAAAAGCGCTTCGCCTTATGGAAGAAGTGGGTATTCCCGAGCCGAGAAAGAGATACACGCAGTATCCTTTTGAATTTTCGGGCGGTATGCGCCAAAGAATCGTTATTGCAATAGCGCTTGCGGCAAACCCGGATATTCTTATCTGCGATGAGCCTACAACGGCTCTTGACGTAACAATACAGTCACAGATTCTCGAGCTTATAAACAACTTAAAGCGTGAGAGAAATCTTTCCGTTATATTTATCACGCACGACCTCGGCGTCGTTGCGAACATGGCGGACAAAATTGCCGTTATGTACGCGGGCAAGATAATTGAATACGGTACGGCGGAGGATATATTCTATGAGTCTGCTCATCCTTATACGTGGGCACTTCTCTCCTCCATGCCCGATCTTGATACAAACGGCAAGCTGGATGCTATTCCCGGCACTCCCCCGAATATGATATATCCGCCTGTTGGAGATGCTTTTGCCGCGCGTAACAAGTACGCAATGAAGATAGATTTCGAAAAAGAGCCGCCTATGTTCAAGATTACGGACACACACTATGCCGCAACCTGGCTCCTGCATCCGAACGCACCGAAGGTGGAGCCGCCTAAAGTTATTACCGAACGTATCGCAAGAATGAAAGCGAAGAAGGGGGCAAACGATGGACAATGATATGAACAACCGTGAAGTTCTTCTGAAAGTAGAACATCTGTGCCAATTCTTCGGTTCGAATAAAGCGGTAAACGACGTCAATTTTGAGATCCACAAGGGCGAGGTCTTCGGTCTTGTCGGAGAATCCGGATGCGGTAAAACGACAACGGGACGCTCTATAATAAAACTCTATAACATTACCTCCGGTAACGTATATTTCAAGGGGATCCGCATCTGTGCAGGTATTCTTTCGTATAAAGAAGCGATTGCACAGGCAAAAGAGGATCTTAAGGCAGGTAAAATCACCGCCGAGGAATGCTCTGCCATTATTGCGGAAAACAGAAAGCAGATAAAGCTTGCAAAATACGACCAGACGCATTGTGACAAGGAATATCAAAAAGAGCAAGTGGCAAAGGTCAAGGCGGAGTACGCCGATAA
Organism: uncultured Clostridia bacterium; assembly: GCA_946061315.1. Taxonomy (GTDB): domain Bacteria; phylum Bacillota; class Clostridia; order Oscillospirales; family CAG-272; genus RGIG2000. The sequence goes on from CAMGRB010000010.1 coordinate 7,964, forward strand.
GCTGAAAGACGCTTCCGACGAGGTGCGCAAGGAATATTCCGACCGCCTCCGCAAAGCGAGAAAGACGAAGCTTGTCACGCAGATACAGATGATTTTCCAGGACCCGATAGCCTCTCTTGACCCGCGTATGACCGTGCGCGAGATTATATCCGAAGGGCTTGTTATACAGGGCGAAAAGGATAAAAAGGTTATAAACGATAAAGTATATCAGATGCTTGAGCTTGTCGGGCTTGTACGTGAACACGCAAGCCGCTACCCGCACGAGTTTTCGGGCGGACAACGCCAGAGAATCGGTATAGCACGCTCGATTATTATGAATCCGGAAATGATTATTGCAGATGAGCCCGTTTCCGCGCTTGACGTTTCAATTCAGGCACAGGTTATCAATCTTCTCAATGATATCCGCGAAAAGATGAATCTTACCATTCTCTTTATTGCGCACGACCTTTCCGTCGTAAAGTACTTCTCCGACAGAATCGGCGTTATGTATTACGGAAAAATGGTAGAGCTTGCTCCATCCGACGAGCTGTTCCTTAATCCTTTGCACCCCTACACGCGTTCGCTTCTTTCCGCTATTCCGCTTCCCGACCCGGAATATGAGAAAACGAGAAAGAGGATCGTCTATAATCCGCTTGCCGATCACGATTATTCCGTTGAAGGACCGACAATGCGTGAGGTAAAGCCCGGACATTTCGTACTTTGCAACAAGGCCGAATACGACGAATATATGAAGAAGCTCAAATAATATGAAGAAAAACAAAAGATACGTAGCGCCTGTAATTGCCGCTTTCGTTATATTCTGCTTATATCTTTATATAGGAAAGATTTTTTCGTCGGAAACGGCAGGTGCTGTTATGGGTGTATTAAGTGACGGATTCTTTGCTGCCGCGGTTCTGGTAGGAGGCATTGGTCTTATCAGCTTCGCCGGCAAATTCGGCACGTTTGATATGCTGTCATACGGTACGAGAAGATTTCTCGGCAACTTCATCCATTCTCTGCGTGACGGCACGCCGAAAACGTTTTACGATTACAAGGTGAAAAAGGACAAAGACGGCAGAGGCTATCTGAAAGAATTTTGCAAGGTCGGCGCGGTCTGCCTGATACTCGGCGTTATTATGCTTGTCTTGTATTTCATATTGTAACAAATAGCACAAAATAACACCTCCTTCCCGCTTTGCGCGGTTATGGGAGGTGTTTTTCGTTATGTTTATATTATCTGCAAAATTTCACGGCTTTCAGAAATTTTTTCAGCCCCTGTTTTGCGGTACATATTAACAATTTGCCGTCTCGGTGCGGTATTTTTTGGCTTGAAGATTGAACATGTGTGCATATTTCCCGCCGTTTCGTATAAGCTCGTCGTGCGAGCCTTGCTCAACTATTCTGCCTTTTTCAAACATATATATTCTGTTTGCGTGCCTTGTGGTTGATAAGCGGTGGGCTATGAAAACTACCGTTTTGTCCTTTGCGTTTTTATCTATTCCGACGTTTAGATTGTATTCCGCTATCGGATCGAGAGCGCTTGACGGCTCATCCATTATAATAAGCTCGTTATTATGCGCAAATACGCGCGCTATTGCTATCTTCTGATTTTCACCGCCCGAAAGGTTTGTTCCCGTATCATAAAATTCACGGGTGAGCTGTGTGTTTATCCCGTCGGGAAGCTTTTCGAGTTTATCGCCAAAGGTACTGTCTTTGAGGGCGTTAAGAACTGTTTGTTCCTTATCGGGAGTATAAATATCGCCCAAAACGTTTTCCGCAACGCTGGCGGCAAAGACCTTATAATCCTGAAATACCGCACCTATTTTTTCTCTTAAACTTTCAAGGTTATATTCCTTTATGTTTACTCCGTTTACGAGAATTTCTCCACTCGATACGTCATAAAGGCGCATTATAAGTTTGGTTGTTGTCGTTTTTCCTGCTCCGTTATAGCCGACAAATGCTATTCTTTCGCCTTTTTCCACCTTGAAGCTTACGTTTTCAAGTACGTTTACGTCGCCGTAGGCAAAGGATACGTTCTTAAATTCAAGGCTCTCGAATTTATCGAGCATTTTTTCTCCGCTTTTGATTTTTTGCTCGGACTTGAGAAATTTTCTTACCTTGTCGGCATAGAGCGAGTCCTTATTCATAGAAACAAGCTTTTCCTGAATATCATCGACCAATCCTTTAAGTTTCCACGACGCCGCAACGGTTACGGCAAAGCCACCGAGCAAAACGGTATTCACAACCATAAGATGATACGCCATATAAAGAAGGATAAAAATATTGGACGCCATATTTGAAAGACCGAGTAAAAAATATAAAGCGCCTGCTTTTAAGCTCATCTTCTTTTCGGCTTTGCGTTGAAGCTCTATATTTTTATCATATTCCGAGAGCATATTTTCTCCGACGTCGGTAAGCCTTATCTCCTTGGCGTAATCGGCAAGAGAGAAAAATCTTCTTATGTACCAATCCTTGCGCCAGAGTTCGTTCATCTCTATATCATATTTGTAGTAAATTCCGTTTATTACAATCGATATTAACATATTGACTATTGCAAAAGCAAGAATGACGAAGGCGATGATAACGTCAACGTTTATCAATACCGCAAAAACGGATACGGATGCCACTATCGAGCGTATAAGATCCGCCAGCTGATCGACGGTATTAACGATACTTTTATCGCAATTTTGCATCGAATAGACAAAATCGTTATAAAACTCGGGAGTGTCATAGCATTCAAGGTCGAGCTTGCTTGCCTTGACGAAAAACTGCTTGTGTATGATTTTTATAAAGTTGAGCTTGTGCAAGGGATTTACAAGCTTATAATACCAGGCAAAAAACAGTTCGTACGCAAGGGTATAAGCGAACATAAGCCCTATTAAGATAAATATGCGTGATATTCCCTCGCCCCTGTCCAGAGCGTTTAATATTTCATTTACAAAGAACAAAGACAATCCGTGATTAAGTCCCGTAAAAAATCCCATTACAAGACGCATAATAACCATTACTTTATCGCTACGATAAGCGGTTTTTATAAGATACAGATTGTTCTTAAACGCTCTTGAAAACGGCACCTTTTCTTTTTTCCGATTTTTCATACGCTCACCTCACTCTCTGCTTCAACGTAGTTCTGGGCTTGCTTTCTGAACATATCGGCATATTTGCCGTTTTGCGCCATAAGCTCGGCGTGGGTTCCGCTCTCTATTATCTCTCCGTTTTCAAGCATATAAATTCTGTCTGCGGCGACGGCACTTGAGAGGCGGTGCGAAATAAATATCATACCCTTGTCCTTGCCTATCTCCATCATATTGTTATACATCTCGCTCTCCGCCACGGGATCAAGAGCGCTTGTGGGCTCGTCAAGAATAATATAAGGGGCATCCTTTACAAATGCGTGCGCTATGGCAATCTTCTGCCCCTCTCCGACGGAGAGCACCGCCCCGTCTTCACTGAACTCCTTGGTAAGAACGGTTTCCATACCGTTTGGAAGCTCCATTATTCTGTCGTAAACTCCGCTTAATTTAAGAGCCTCCTCCACCTTTTCCGTATCGCCCGGGCGGCGCGGGCGCATAAGGACGTTTTCGATAACGGGAAGTGCCATTATCTTAAAATCCTGAAAAACGACGCCGAACATATCACGGTAGCTCTTTATTTTTATATCCTTTATATCCTCGCCGTTAAGGCTTATATTTCCCTCGGTGGGGTCGTATAGGCGCAAAAGCAGCTTTACAAGAGTGCTTTTGCCTGCTCCGTTATGCCCGACAAGAGCGATTTTTTCATTTTTCTTAACCTCGATATTGATGTTTTTAAGAGCGTAGTCTTCACTGCCGAAATACTTAAAAGACACGTTTTCAAGTTTCAGCGTACCGCACTTTGCCTCGGTTGCGTCGGGCTTGTCAACTATTTTAGGCTCGTATCTCATAAACTCGCGGTAATCCTCGATAAACAGAGCGTTCCCGTGCATCTCGTAATAATGGTTTGCAAAGCCTATAAAGGAATTTGAAAGCTGCGAAACCGAATTTATTACGACAATGCAATCTCCCATTCCGAGAGTGCCTGTCACAATAGTTCTGAAAACTGCGTAGGCTATGGCAAGCGGATTTGCTATTATATCTGAAATTTTACTGCCCAGAATATCAAGCAGCATTTCCTTTTTGCCGTATTTTTTTACTATTTCACGCCTTCCGTCAGACGCCTCGTCGTACTTATTAAGCATAAAATTTTTTGCATTTGTAAGCCGCATTTCCTTGGCGTATTCGTTTGAATAAAATACCCTCTGCACGTATTGGCATCTTCTGTGCACTATCTTGTCTTCCGTTGTGTGCTTATGCCACAAAACGTTGCTTTTCTTTTTGAAAAACGAACCGACAAGAGGTATCAGGGCGAAAATAATAAACACAGGGTCCATAGTAAACAGCAATCCGCCGTAAAGGACCGTATTAAGAACGTTACTGAAAAATAAAACTACTCTGTAAAAAGTCCTGATTATATACATGGTTATATCCGAAGAGGCCTTCTCATATTTGTCGTAAAACTCGGGGTCTTCAAAGCAGGCAAGGTCTGCCGAGATGCTTTTTTTGTAAAGTCCTTCGTCTATTTTCCGAATCAATCTGTAAACTCCCACGCTCCATGCAAATTCGAGCAAAAAGTTCAAGACCATATTAAAGGAAGTCGGTACGACTATCAGAATAATTACGGTTTTTGCAACCGCTTCAAAGCTTAAACCGCCTGCATAAGAGTCGATTATGTATTTTAAGAGATACGTATTCGTAATAAATGCCAGAAGGCAACTCACGGTCTGTACAATAACTTGTATTATAGAACCGACTGTATTGTACTTAAAACAAACCTTCAGGGCAAAAGCGGTGTTGCTCATAACCTTTGCAAACGAAAACTTTTTCTCCTTTGGGCTTTCTTTTGCTTTTTCTTTATTTGCCACTTTATCATCTCCTTTGCAAATAAGAACATATGTCGTGTGATAAGGGTATATGACTTCTCTCTTTGTATATTGTACCATATAATTCAAAATAAGTCAACCTATATTTTATTATGGGCTAAAACAAAAGCAGGGCTGTTTTGTATTCGGCAAAACAGCCCGCCATGTATCGATTTTTATTTATTGTTCATCGGTTTTTTCTCTGCTCTTTTTCCTTTGTTCCTTTTCGAGCATTTTCAGTCTGTAAAGCTCCTCGGTTGCAAAGGAGAGCTTTGTTACGACGTCCTTTTTGTGCGGATAGCAGATAAAAGTGTCATCCGTTGTCGATATTTGTATGCATTGGTCCGGTCTTATATAGCAATAGTCGTACTCTATGTGAACGCCGTTCATACCTATTACGGGACGGGAGATCTTATAGTCCTCGCCGTTGTAGTGTCCCTCTATCGTAAAGCCGTCCTTGTAGGAATGTTTAAGCGTTGCCTCGCCGAGCGGTATAAAGTGGTTTGTATTCGGCATTGAATAAACGTCTACGGTGTCCTCAAAATAATAGGTGCCGTCCTCCGCTTCTTTTCTTACGTTTGCTCTTTCCCACTCAAACCAGTCGGGTATATGCGCAAATTCGGTATTTCCGTCGTTTGCGCTCATCTCTCCGTTTTCAGTCAGCGTCCATTCCTTGCCGCAATGATTGCATTTTAAGGTTGCGCCGGAGCTTGTCATCTCATATTCGGTCTTGCAATTCGGGCATTGATAAAGTACCTTGTTTATGCCCTCCGCGCGATACGGCTCGGTTATTTTTATATTATTGTCTTTCTGATACTTGTATTCGTCATAATCAAGCGCGTCAACAAGTATTTTATGAATTTCCTCGACGGATTTTTCCTCTACGTCTTTTTTGTCAAGTACCTTTGTCATCGTTGTGTGCATGGGTACTTTTCTCTTTTTTCTCCAATTCCAGAACGGAGCGTGCAGATGGTTGCCGTGGTGATTGAGAACAACGACGTCGTGACCAAGACGCTTTACGAGGCGTGCAAGAGTATCGGGAATTATGGCAAGCGTGCCTATCGGCGAAAACCTCGCCTCCGGATACATACAAAGCACGGATCTATATTCGTTAAGCACCGTTTCGCACGCTTTTACAAGGTGCGGGTCGGTCGTGAATTTCCGCTTGCCTATGCTACCGTTAAGCATCCTCCAGGCT